>CATISD010000061.1 GCA_949538625.1 Acidimicrobiales bacterium AG-410-I20 | reverse complement strand
GTTGTAGGTAACGCGATTTCATCAATGGCACGTCAGCCAGAGTCAGCTGGCATGGTTAGGACAACGATGTTCCTGGGTATTGCCTTTACCGAGGCACTCGCCCTTATCGGTTTCGTTGTCTTCATCCTTTTGCTGCCTTAAGACAGGCCTACGAGAAAGAGTTAAACCTATGAGTAAACGATGGACCCGCCTTATGGTGGCCTCGCTCGTTTCGCTGATGAGCATTGTGGCCTTTGCCGGCCCTGCAAGTGCTGCAGGTGAAAGTGTGGGGAGTTGCGTCGCAGAGAAATTTGAGCAATCGCTTGAAGGTTATGGTGACGGCGATCATGTATCGCATGAAGACCTTCATGAAGTAGTAAAAGATAAAAAAGTGCAGGAAAAGCTTGAAGCTTGCTTAGAAGCTCCTAGCCCTATCCTCCCCGAGATAAATGAAGTCATTTGGGGTGGCGCCGCATTTCTTCTTCTACTAATAATCATGGCGAAGAAAGGATTCCCTGCAGTTAAAGGGGCGATGGATGCTCGTTCAGAGAAAATTCGCGCCGATTTAGATGCGGCCGAACAAGCAAAAACTGATGCTCAAGCAGTGCAGTCAGACTATGAAGCACAACTTGCAGATGCAAAAACAGAATCAGCACGAATTATTGAAGAAGCAAGAGTTACTGCAGATCAGTTAAGAGCAGATTTGTCGACTCAAGCAGAAAATTCAATTGCTGAAATGCGTGAAAAAGCAGCTGCGGACGTAGAAGCACAAAAAGCCCAGGCAATAGCCGACCTACGTGCAGAAGTCGCAGGCATCGCTTTAGGAGCAGCAGAAAGAGTTGTTCAGTCAAACCTTGATGCAGACGCACAAACACGATTAATTGACGCTTATATTGACGAGGTGACAGGCAGCAATGGCTGATTCACCAGTAGTTGGATACGCTGACGCTCTTTTTAGCGTCGCTGAAGCAGAAGGAAACATTTCTGCAGTTGAAGATGAGTTGTTTGGATTCTCGCAAACCTTTCAAACAAATGAAGATTTGCGATCAACTCTCTCAGACTCTGGAATTCCCGTGTCAAAACGTCTTCAAATCATTGAAGACCTATTAGACGGAAAAGCTTCTTCAACAACTACGTCATTATTGGCAATGGTTGTTAGTGCAGGCAGGGCTGGCGATCTTCCTTCTATTATCAATGCATTTGTAGAGAGAAGTGCCAGCTCCCGCAACACAGCAGTAGCAACAGTGCGTTCTGCTATTGACTTAACTCAAGAACAACGGGAACGCCTTACAGAAGCGATCAAAACTTCAACCGGCAAAGACGTTGAAGTCAAAGTAGTTATTGACCCATCGGTATTAGGTGGAGCAATAACAGAAATTGGTGATGACATTATCGATGGCAGCGTTCGCCGCCGCCTAAACCAGCTCAGAGAGAGCTTTCGTTAACAGAGAACTAGAAGAGAGACAGAGAGAACATAGAACATGGCTGAATTGACTATCAATACGGCAGATATAGCCGCAGCAATCCAGAAAAATCTTGATGGGTTCCAACCAAGTCTTGAGCAATCTCAAGTAGGAAGAGTGCTCGAAGTAGGCGATGGTATCGCCCGCGTTTCCGGACTTCCAGGAGCAGCAGTAAACGAACTGCTGCAGTTCGAAAATGGAAGTTTTGGGCTCGCATTGAACTTAGACGAGGGTTCCATCGGTGCAGTGGTCCTTGGAGAAGTTGACGACATCGAAGAAGGTCAAACAGTTAGCGCTACGGGTGATATTTTGTCCCTTCCTGTTGGTGACGGTCTTCTTGGGCGAGTAGTAAATCCATTAGGCGAACCAGTGGACGGTAAAGGACCTTTAACTAACACTGTTCAACGACGCATGGAAGTACAAGCACCAGGAATTATGGGACGTAAGCCTGTGCACGAACCAATGCAAACAGGAATTAAAGCCATAGATTCGTTAATTCCTATTGGACGTGGACAACGAGAATTGATTATTGGTGACCGTAAAACAGGGAAAACTACCGTTGCTATTGACACAATTATTAATCAAGCCGGACAAGGCATGAAATGTGTTTATGTAGCAATCGGTCAGAAAGCTTCAACTGTTGCTCAAAATGTGGCAGTGCTGGAAGCTTATGGAGCCATGGAATACACCGTTGTGGTTGTAGCGCCTGCCTCTGATCCAGCTCCGTTCAAGTATCTCGCTCCTTACGCGGGATGCGCAATGGGGCAACATTGGATGGACAATGGTGAGCATGCATTGGCCGTATATGACGATCTCTCTAAACAAGCTGAGGCGTATCGTCAAATGTCTCTGCTGTTAAGACGCCCACCAGGACGTGAAGCTTACCCAGGAGATGTGTTCTATCTCCACAGTCGTCTTTTAGAACGTGCCGCTAAGTTAAGCGATGATCTTGGGGCAGGATCGTTAACGGCATTGCCGATTATTGAGACAAAAGCTGGAGACGTATCTGCGTTCATCCCAACAAATGTGATTTCAATCACAGACGGACAGATCTTCCTGCAGGATGATCTTTTCAAATCAGGTGTACGTCCCGCAGTAGATGTAGGTATTTCCGTTTCACGTGTTGGTTCAGCGGCACAAGTAAAAGCGATGAAAACTGCAGTAGGTACTCTTAAGTCAGATCTACAACAATTCCGTGAACTCGAATCTTTCGCAGCTTTCGGATCTGATCTTGATGCGGTTTCTCAATCTCAGTTAGATCGTGGCTATCGACTCGTTGAACTCCTTAAACAAGGACTGAACTCGCCGCTTCTTGTAGAAGAGCAAGTTATTTCTATTTGGGCGGGAACACGAGGACACCTCGACGGTGTTGCTGTAGAAGATGTTCAACGCTTTGAATCCGAATTGCTTGATTGGTTCCGAACACGAGAGGCAGCCAAACTTGCATCAGTGAAAGAATCAGGAGCGATTGAAGACGAAGAAGCCTTTGATGCTGCTATCTCAGAGTTTGCTGAACAATTCGTTGGCTCCCAGACTTCTGAAGAAGCTCCAGATTCTGAATCTACAGATACTCAGTCAGCAATAGTCGATGCGGAAACCACTCTTCCAGAAGAAGATATTTCCGCAGATGCCGAGTGAGTTAATGACTAGCTGTTTATCCCCTCAGCGCTTTGGGTTTTGTGACATAGACCTTGCGCGTCTTTATTCAGAGGGGGTAAAGCATGGCTGGCGGTAAAGAACGCGAACTGCGACGAAGAATTGACAGTGTTCAAAATACAAAGAAAATTACTCGCGCGATGGAATTGATTGCTGCGACTCGAGTAGTTAAAGCCCAGCAGAGAGCCAGAGAAGCCCGACCTTATGCTGAACAAATCACTACAGTGATTGAAAATCTGGCTGCTGGCGGCGCAGAAATTGATCACCCCTTACTCCGAAAAGCTGAAAAAGTAACACGTGTTGGAGTCATCGTCATTTCCTCTGATCGAGGTCTTGCAGGACCTTACAACTCTTCAGTGATTAGAGCAGCAGAACGTCAAGTACAAAATGCTCGCTCTGAAGGCGCTGAATATTCTCTTATTGTTATCGGGAAAAAAGCACGTGATTACTTTGCTTTCCGTAATTATAAAGTTGAATCTTTCACAGAAGGAATTAGCGATAACCCTACTTATGAAGATGCTCGTAAAATAGCTGAAACGGTGGCAAAACTTTTCACCGATAATCACATAGACCGTGTTGAATTGGTCTATACCGAGTTTTTAAGCATCGGAAGTCAAAAAGTAGCGACTCGACGTTTCCTTCCTCTCGAAAGCACAGAAACGATTGCTACTGAAGGCGGAGGCGATTCAAAAAATACAGATTCATTTGAATTTGAACCATCACCAGAAGCTGTACTCGAATCACTGCTACCTCGCTACGTAGAAGCCCGATTATTTGGCGCTCTACTTGAGTCAGCGGCATCAGAACATGCAAATCGTCAACGAGCAATGAAATCAGCAACTGACAATGCTGAAGAGTTGATCGTGAAACTTGATCGGGAAATGAATAGAGCACGCCAAGACGCAATCACAACCGAAATCATGGAAATCATCGGTGGTGCTGAAGCGTTAGGTGATGACGACCAACCTGAAGACTTAGTCCCAGCTGGGGCAGAAAACTAGAAAGAACGAGACAACCAGGAGCAACTATGACAGTTACAGAACTTCAACCCGGAAGCATCGTCGGTAT
>CATISD010000060.1 GCA_949538625.1 Acidimicrobiales bacterium AG-410-I20 | reverse complement strand
GCAAGCATGAAAGCAATAGCTTGATTTTCTATGATTGCTCTTCCAAAGGCATGCCTCTCTTTGGCATACTCAAGAGAATATTCATAGGCTGCTCGAGCTACGCCGAGTGCTTGTGCCGCCACTGCCGGTCGTGTGGCTTCAAAGGTTTGCATAGCGGCTTGAGCATTGCCGCTTTTCCCTTCACGCACTCTTGCAAGTCTTTCATCAAGTTTTTCTTTACCCCCGAGTAGACAATGACCTGGAACTCGGACATCTTCTAATACCACTTCTGCGGTGTGGCTTGCCCGGATTCCATGTTTCTTGTATTTCTGGCCTTGGCTTAAACCTTTTGTTCCTGGAGGAACGATGAATGAAGCATGTCCTTTTGCTCGAAGCTCAGGGTCTACAACTCCGATTACCACGTGAATATCTGCGATACCTCCATTAGTAATCCATGCTTTTGTTCCATTGAGGATCCATTCATCAGTTGCTTCGTCATATACGGCTCGTGTTCTATACCCTGCTACGTCTGATCCAGCATCTGGTTCGCTGGCAGCAAAAGCACCGAGTTTAAGATCCTCTGCATCCCCATAACATTGTGGGACCCATTCCATTAACTGCTCTGGAGTTCCTGAAGCTGCTATACCTGCGGCGGCTAATCCTGTTCCCATAATTGCCATTCCTATTCCAGCATCTCCCCAGAAAAGTTCTTCAATCGCTAACGGCATAGTCAAACCGGTTGGGTCGCCCATCATTCCCTGTGCCATAAATTCCCAGCCGTACAATCCAATCTCTGCTGCTTGTTGAACCACCGGGTACGGGAACTCTTCTTTTTCATCCCACTCTTCCGCCACAGGTCTTATGACGTCTGCTGCAAAATCATGCACCCAGTCTCTTAATTGGATTTGTTCATCAGATAATTTCATTGAAAATTCGCTCATATAAAAATTTTAGAGGGTCTGAAATGTTTTTGTGGCAGCGGAGACTGCCTCAGGTTAGTTGTGTGACAACTAACCATTACGTAGAAAGAATTCTTGTCCATCGTTCAACGGTGCGGTTATCTTCGGTAGCCTCAATGCAGTATGAGTTCTCATTCTTCAGATAACCCGATAGACCCCTCTATTCCAGAGAAACCCTCAATTGAAGGGCTGGAATCACGTTGGGATGAGGTCTGGGAAAAAGGCGATGTATTTCGTTTTGATAGAACGAAATCTCGGGAAGAGATTTTTTCGATTGATACTCCTCCTCCTACAGTAAGTGGTTCTCTCCATGTCGGGCATGTTTTCTCGTATACACACACAGACACAATTGCCCGTTATCAACGAATGCAAGGCAAAGAAGTTTTTTATCCAATGGGCTGGGATGATAACGGTCTACCAACTGAGCGGCGGGTGCAGAATTATTTTGGTGTTCGTTGCGACCCTTCACTCCCCTATGAAGAGGATTTTTCTCCACCCGAAGACGCGGGAGATGCTAAAGCACTAAAAAAACGCAAAGACATTGATATTAGTCGTCGCAATTTTGTTGAATTATGTCACTTACTAACTCAAGAAGATGAAAAAGCCTTTGAATCTCTTTGGCGGCATCTTGGGCTCTCTATTGACTGGTCTTTAACCTATGCAACGATTGACGATCATTGCCAAAGCATTGCACAACTGGCTTTTCTGGAGAATCTTAAGCGAGGAGAGGCCTATCAAATTGAGGCTCCTTCACTTTGGGATGTCACTTTTAGAACAGCGGTAGCGCAAGCCGAACTTGAAGATCGTCCTCAACCAGGCGCCTACCACAACTTGCTTTTTCATCTGCCTGAAGGCATGACTTCACATAATGGCGAAATTGATTTAACTATTGCTACTACTCGTCCGGAATTGTTGCCAGCTTGTGTTGCCTTAGTTGCTCACCCCGATGATGAACGTTATAAACCGTTATTTGGCGTATCAGTGGCGACACCTATTTTTGGGGTAAACGTCCCAGTGCTTGCTCATGAACTAGCTGACCCTGAAAAAGGGACGGGTATTGCGATGATCTGTACTTTCGGAGACACTACTGATGTTATCTGGTGGCGTGAACTTGATTTGCCGGTACGAGCAGTGATCAACCGTGAAGGCCGCTTTCAAATAGACCCTCCGTCAGGTATTGAGTCTGAAGAAGGCGCAACTGCATACGCTCGTCTTTCAGGCAAGACTGTTTTCTCGGCTCAAAAAGAAATTGTTGAAATCCTTCGGGAGACCGGAGAATTGGTTGGTGAGCCGGAACCTATCGAGCATCCAGTGAAATTCTTTGAAAAAGGTGACCGGCCTCTTGAGATTGTTACAAGCCGTCAATGGTACATCCGAAATGGCGGGCGTGAAGCTGAACTTCGGCAAGCATTGATTGATCGAGGAGATGAGATTTCTTGGCATCCGCCTTATATGCAGGCACGCTACACCAACTGGGTTGATGGGTTAAACGGTGATTGGCTCATTAGTCGGCAGCGTTTTTTTGGTGTGCCCATTCCTCTTTGGTACAAACTTGATGACCAAGGTGAACCGATCTACGAACAACCAATTATTCCTGATGTTTCGGCACTGCCTATAGACCCTTCTTCTTCTACTCCGTCAGGATTTGATGAATCTCAGAGAAATCAACCTGATGGTTTTATAGGTGATCCAGATGTTATGGATACGTGGGCGACTTCTTCATTAAGTCCACAAATTGTCTGTGGCTGGAGCACGGACGAAGATCTATTTAATCGCACCTACCCTATGGATTTGCGGCCGCAGGCACATGACATTATTCGAACTTGGCTTTTCTCTACTATGGTTCGTTCTCATTTAGAAGAAGACACTGCTCCATGGAGACATGCTGCTTTAAGTGGTTGGGTGCTTGATCCAGATCGAAAGAAGATGTCCAAATCTAAGGGCAATGTGGTTACACCCATGGGGCTGCTAGAGGAGTACGGATCAGATGCTGTTCGCTATTGGTCTGTTAACGGTAGGCCTGGAACTGATACCGCATTTGATGATGGACAGATGAAGGTCGGGAGACGACTAGCGATCAAACTCTTGAATGCGAGCCGCTTTACTCTTGGGTTTGGGGAAGGTCCTTTGACAATTGACCCTGCATCTATATGTTCTCCCTTAGATCTTTCTTTATTAAGCCGTTTAGCAGATTTAGTGGAAGAGGCGACAAAAGCTTTTGATGATTTTGATTACGCAAGGGCTATTGAGAGAACAGAGTCTTTCTTTTGGGCTTTTACGGATGATTACGTTGAATTGGTTAAAGTTCGAGCTTACGAAGGAGACTCTGAAGGGGCCGAGTCTGCCCGAAATACTTTACGTTTGACTCTTTCTGTTCTTTTACGTTTATTTGCTCCTTTTCTCCCTTTCGTGACTGAAGAAGTCTGGTCATGGTGGAAATCGGGATCTGTGCATCGACAGCAATGGCCTTTAGCATCGGATCTTCGTTCAATCGCTGTAGGAACTGAACCTGAAATTTTTGTGGTTGCTTCTGACGCATTAGCTGAGATAAGAAAATCCAAAACATTAGCGAAACGTTCGCTTGCCACTCCTGTTATTTCCTGTTCTCTTACTGACACTTCAGAACGGCTCGCTTTCCTTCGTGAAGCTCTTCAAGACGTTGTTTTAGGAGCTAAGGCTTCAGAGATCATGCTTTGTGAAGGCTCAGAATTAAGTATTGAAGTTGAACTTGAAGTAGTTGAAGACCCCGACTGAGCCTGAACTAGCTTTCTGAGACAAACTGTCTTATGACTGAAAATTCTGTTCCCAGTTTCTCACATATCAAAGTTACCTGTGATGGTAGACGCGCTACGTTGACTTTAGATCGGCCAGATTCACTAAATAGTCTCACAAATGAAGTAATGGCAGAGATCATTGATGCTGCTAACTGGTTTGATCATCAACCTGACCTTCGGGTGGTGGTTGTTTCCGGCGAAGGGCGAGCTTTTTGCTCTGGATTTAATGTAACTGCGTTTACCGATACTGAACTTTCTCCTGCTGGTGGTCGTGTTCCTGCAGACACGGGACGGTTGATGGCAGAAGCTCTTGAGCGGACTTCTCCTGTTCTGATCGCTCGACTACATGGGCATGTTGTGGGTGGCGGTCTTGTTCTTGCTGCTGCTTGCGACCTTCGAGTAGCAGCTAGTGACGTTCGATTCTCAATCCCAGAAGTTGATTTAGGTATTCCTCTTGCGTGGGGTGGCATTCCTCGCTTAGTGCGTGAGATAGGTCCTGCTTTGACTAAGGAACTAGTTATGACGTGTCGCCCATTTGATGCGATGGAAGCAAAAGCAGCTGGATTTCTTAATTCTGTTGTGAATACAAAAGATTTAGATGATGTGGTTGAAGCACTTGCCGAAGCTGTAGCTTCTCGCCCTCGTATGGCTGTTCTCGCTACGAAACGCCATACGAATGCCGTGACCGATCAGATGGTTGGAACGGGTCGATCTTGGTCTGATGCCGAAGGTCTTGGTAATGCACTACGAGATCCTGAAAGCAGAGAAGCTCAAGCTGCCTATATTGAACGACTCAAGAATAAAAGAGATTAATACTCTTATTTGCAAGATTTTTATATATATTATCTTGCATGAACAAGTTTAAAATTGGTGAAGCAGCTCATCTGCTTGGTGTTAGCAGCGATATGGTGCGTCGGTGGGTTGACTCTGGAGAGATTGATGCCCATCGAACCCACGGAGGGCATCGGCTAATTAATGGCGACGACCTTGCCAAGTTCGCTCAGAAACGAGCTAATGAACCAATCGGATCTGAAAGCAACATTTCGGCACGAAACCGATTTACCGGGTTAGTCACTCGAGTAGTTAAAGACAAAGTAATGGCCCAAATAGAAATACAAGCCGGGCCGCATCGAATCGTTTCTCTTATATCAACTGAGGCAGCAGAAGATCTAGGACTAACACCAGGGGCGCTTGCTTCTGCGGTAATTAAATCAACGAATGTGGTTATTGAACGTCCTCAATGAAAAAACTCTGCCTCCTCCTCGCCCCTCTGTTGGGGTGGATATGCATTTCTTGCGCTAACCATTCTGAAAAAGAAATATCGATCTTTGCTGCTTCCTCTCTTATTGAGGTACTCCCCGTGCTGCTTGAAACTTACGAGACAAAGGAAGATGTTGAAATTAATATTGTTTATGGAGGGTCAAACCATCTTGCTGCGCAAATTAACGATGGCGCACCCATAGATCTATTTCTGACTGCTGACGTTGAATCTCTTAACTCCAGCGTCTCAAAAGTAACCAATTTTGTCTTTGCGTCAAATTACATAGTTCTTGCAACCCCTATGGGATCTAAGGAAAACATTTCAGGAGTTATGGATCTATCTAGAACGGACTTATCCATCGCTATTTGTGCACAAGAAGTTCCCTGCGGAAAGGCTACAGAAGGTCTTGGGGTCTCAATTATCGCCGACACGTATGAACCTAGCGTTCGCGCTGTGATGAGTCGTTTAACTCTAGGTGAAGTTGATTTAGGTGTTGTCTACGCAACTGATGTAATTTCAGAACCCCGTGTTGTCTCAATATGGCCAGATAGCCCGCAGTGCCCATGTGTTAACTACCACGGAATTGCTCTTACGCCTAAAGGCAGAGATATATCTCAACACCTCACTGAAGAAACCGCTCAAACGATACTTTCTGAACACGGCTTTTTGACACCATGAAACGCTCATTCGTTATTCTCGCCGTTCTTACGACTGTATTTCTCGCTCTTCCTTTTATTGGACTTTTTCAACGTGTCTCTTGGAGCGAGTTAGACCACCTACTCACGAGTGATACAACACTTAATGCTCTGCGTGTCTCATTAACGGTGAGTCTTTTATCTACAATAATTGTCTTTTCTTTAGGTACTCCTTTGGCCTGGGTTTTAGCAAAAATGAATTTTCCTGGACGCCGACTTGTGCGCTCCTTGGTGGTGCTTCCTATGGTGCTTCCCCCCGTGGTCGGTGGAACAGCCTTGTTGTTCGCTTTAGGAAGAAACGGATTTGTTGGACAGTGGTTAGATTCTTGGTTCAACATCTCTCTTCCTTTTACTACTTCAGGTGCAGTGGTTGCTGCCGTATTCGTTTCACTTCCTTTCTATGTGATCGCTATGGAAAGCGCGCTGATGACTTCGGAACTTGAACTCAACGAACTTGAAAACGTCGCCCGAACCCTTGGACTTCCCCCAATATCAGTTCTAAGGCGTGTCACTTTTCCTCAAATCTTTCCAGCTATGGCCGCCGGATTGGCACTAGCTTGGGCTCGTGCTTTAGGTGAATTTGGAGCAACAATCACATTTGCTGGAAATTTGCCAGGAAGGACTCAAACTCTACCTCTTGCCACTTTTTTAGCTCTTGAGTCGAACCCAGAAGAAGCGTTAGCGCTTAGTTTAATTTTGGTGATCATTTCTCTTACTGTCTTACTAGCTTTACGTGATCATTGGATGCCCATTTCCAAAAGTGGCGGAAAATTTAAGGTAGAGGCTTAGGCGTCCCTAGAACATATCTACTACTGTCCATTAATGGGAAAAAACCAAGGCAATCTAGTTCAGGCCGCAGTCCATCGGACCGTGAACGAACCGGCTTCGGTTGAAACCCTCAGAATTGCTTCCCCAGGGCCAGAAGAAGTTCGTGTGGAGGTATCCGCTTGCGCTATATGTCATTCTGACCTCATGTACATTGATGGAGGATGGTCAACCACCTTTCCTTTAGTTCTTGGTCACGAAGTTTCTGGACGAGTTATTGAAGTTGGTGAAGGTGTTTCAAATGTCTCGGTTGGATCTCCAGTGGTTGTATCACTAATCAGGTCATGTGGGAAATGCCGATTTTGTTTGAAAGGTCAAGATGTTGCGTGTCAAGGAACAGTCGCATTAGATGAGCAAAGCCCACTAACTAGCAAAGATGGAGAGACCATTCTTCAAGGTCTAAATACGGGCGGGTTCGCAGAACAAGTACTCGTGCATTCCTCTCAAATTGTAGAGATTCCTAAAGAAATGCCTTTGCCTGTTGCCGCTTTATTGGGGTGTGGTGTCTTAACTGGTGTCGGAGCAACACGGAATACTGCTGAAGTGTCTAAAGGCGATGTCGTAGTAGTAATCGGTTGCGGAGGTGTGGGTATAGGAACTATCCAAGGAGCCCGCCTTGCAAATGCTGAAGTCATTTTGGCTGTTGACCCTGAGAGCCATAAACACGAAGCAGTATTGAATATGGGGGCCACTCATACTGCTAATCCAAAAATTGATGATATTGGTCATGTGCTACGCGAAGCCACTGGGGGACGTCTTGCCGACTATGTATTTATCGCAACTTCTTCAATATCCGCACTTTCCGGCGCCATCAACCTTTTGTCACCTATGGGCTCCCTTGTTGTAGTCGGAATGCCTGGAGATGGGGCAACTTTCACTATCGATCCTGGGTTACTTGCTGCTAACAATCAAAAAATTCTTGGATCAAAGATGGGAACAGCTCGATTATCAGTAGACATTCCTGCACTTATAGACGATTATTTAAGTGGGAATCTTTTCCTTGATTCGATGATAAGTAACACTCATCCACTGAACAAAATAAATGAAGCGCTAGAAGAAGTACGTGTTGGAAAAGTCCTAAGAAATATCATAATCTTCAACAATATTTGAGAAGATGGAGCGGCAAATATGAAGGTTGCTGAAGTTGAAACTTTTGTGGTAGGAAATCCTCCTCCTCGCCATGGCGGACGATATTTTATCTTTGTAACTGTTACCACTGATCAAGGGGTGAAAGGCCTAGGTGAAGCTTATGTAGCCACTTTTAACCCCCACCTTGTCGCCAAAATGATCGAAGATGTTGCTGAGCGATGGCTAATTGGGGAAAGTCCTTTCAATATTGAATTGTTTTGGAGGAGATCGTATGCAAGCGGATATTCGTCTCGACCGGACCCAACTCTTTGCGGTGTAATTAGTGCGCTTGAAATGGCCTGTTGGGACATAATCGGCAAAGAGACTAACCGCCCGGTTTATGACTTACTTGGTGGTCGTGTTCATGAAGGTTTACGAACCTACACATACCTCTATCCTCCTGAAGAAGATGCTTATGCCCCTAAAGACGAACCAAATCTTTATACACAACCTGAATTAGCTGCTGAACAAGCACTTGTAGAAATTACTAAGGGATTTACTGCCATAAAGTTTGATCCAGCGGGTCCTTACACTGCATTCGATGGAAGACAACCTTCGTTGGAACGCCTTGACCTATGTGAGAGATACGTTTCTACTCTAAGAGAAGCAGTTGGAGATGAGGCTGATCTGCTTTTTGGAACCCATGGGCAGTTCACTCCTTCAGGCGCTTTGCGATTAGCTCGACGGCTCGAAAAGTATGACCCGCTTTGGTTTGAAGAGCCTGTCCCTGCCGATGACATCGATGGAATGGCAACAGTTGCCGCTGGAACAAGTATTCCGGTTGCAACAGGCGAAAGGCTGACTACGGTTTCAGAATTTGCCGCTGTTTTGAGATCAAATGCTGCTCAGATTTTACAGCCGAACTTAGGGCGGAGTGGTGGGATCCTTCAAGGTAAGAAAATCGCTTCCGTAGCAGAAACCCATCATGCATTAATTGCTCCCCACTGCTACTGCGGGCCAGTCGTAGCCGCAGCGAATATCGCCTTAGCAGCGTGTTCACCAAATTTTTTGATTTTGGAATGCATTGGAACCTTTGATGGATTTCATGCAGATCTTTTAGAAACGCCAATTAAATGGGAAAGCGGGAGTGTAATTCCTTCTAGCGAACCAGGATTGGGGGTGACGCTGAACGAAGGCATCGCTCGCGCTAATCCGTATTCAGACAGCGACCTCCATTTAATGCCAGAAATTGAACCCCAACCTTTTAAGGAAGGGCTGTGAACGAAAATCGACGTCGAGGAGTGAGAAGTCAAAGACCGAAGACCCGCGATGTGATTAACGAGCAGCTTTCTTTCGGTCAGCCTCAAATGCGGTTTGAACCCATGAGAGCTGTTTCTGAAGATGAATTAGAAGCGATTCATCAGTCATCACTAAAAGTTCTCTCTGAAACTGGCATCAACTTTTTAGATGAGACGGCGAGAAAACAGCTCGCCGATGCAGGAGCAGAAGTAGACGGAGAAAGAGTTCGCTTTGATCCTGAATTAGTTATGTCATTAATTTCAACTGCTCCTGAAAAGTTTGTAATGCACGGGCTAACAGCAGAACGCGATGTCATCTTGGGCGGCGACTTAATAACTAACACTTTGGTTGCTAGCCCTCCTTTTGTTACAGGATTGGGCAGGGACCGTCGAGATGGAAACCGTGAGGATTATCGAAATCTCCTCAAAATGGGGCAAGTTTTAAACATTATTCATGCCTCTGGTGGATATCCCGTTGAACCAATGGATATACACCCTTCTATAAGGCATCTGTATGCAACTCATGATTCCTTAACTCTCTCTGACAAGATTCCTTTCGTTTACAGTTTGAGTAGGCAACGCAACATTGACGCCATGGAAATGACTCGTATCGCACGAGAAGTGGATGAAGAAACTTTTAACACCGAACCTTCAATTTCTTCTGTAATCAACGCCAGCACCCCATTGCGTTACGACACGGTGATGCTGCATGGCATACAAGAAATGTCTTCTCGTAATCAGTGCATAGTTATTACTCCTTTTACTTTGGCTGGTGCCATGGCGCCAGTAACTGTCGCCGGCGCACTTGTGCTCCAGAATGCAGAAGCTCTTGCTGGAATTGCTTACACTCAAGTGGTCCGGCCAGGCGCTCCGGTGATTTATGGAGGATTTACTTCAAACGTAGATATGCGTTCCGGCGCCCCAGCATTTGGGACACCAGAATATTGGCAGGCTTGCCTTATTGGCGGGCAGCTCGCAAGGCGATATGGCATTCCATACAGGTCTTCAAATGTGAATGCCTCAAATAGTGCCGATCCTCAATCGGCTTATGAAAGTGTCATATCGATTTGGGGAGCGGTGATGGGTGGAGTGAACTTAATGATGCATGGAGCCGGCTGGCTTGAAGGCGGGCTTCTTACATCGTATGAAAAAGTAGTCATTGACGCCGACATACTTAGCATGGTGGCCGCCATGCTTAAACCAATCACCATTGATGATGCGAGTCTGGCTGTGGAAGCTATCGCAGAAGTCGGTCCAGCTGGACACTTCTTTGGATCGCAACACACGCAAGACCGATACAGTACCGAGCATTTTCAACCAATGGTTTCTGATTGGAGAAACTTTGAAAGTTGGGATGAAACTGGTCGTACCGATGCTTTCCAACGAGCAACAAAATTGGCGCACCAAATCATAGATACTCATCAGGAGCCGGAGATGCGTAGAGAAACTCGAGAAGAACTTGATGACTATTTAGAACGTAGAGTCGCTGAGGGCGGCGTGGAAACCGATTATTAAATCTACCTAGGAGAAAATAATGAAAACCAGCACACAAGTTGTGGTCATTGGAGGTGGCGTAGTCGGCGCAAGTATCCTCTATCACTTAACTAAGGCGGGCTGGACTGACGTAGTTTTAGTAGAGCGCAAAGAATTAACCGCTGGGTCAACTTGGCATGCCGCTGGAGGCATGCTGACACTGAACGGTGACCCAAATATTGCTGCTTTACAGAGATACACCGTGCAACTTTACAAAGATATAGAAGAAGTATCCGGTGTGGACTGTGGCATTCATCAAACTGGAGAATTGATGTTGGCAGACACTGAGGAGCGACTGGATTGGCTGCGCATGACACATGCGCGAGGCCAATATCTCTCTATGGAAACTGAAATGATTTCTGTTGCTGAGGCTAAAGAGATGCTTCCTATCCTTGAAGAAAAATACTTTGCTGGAGCTATGTGGGATCCAGTCGGTGGCCACGTAGACCCATCCGGTGTAACAAATGCATATGCCACTGCAGCGCGAATGGCTGGAGCAGAGGTGTATAGAAATACATGGGCGCACGACCTAGTTCAAAAAAATAACGGCACATGGGATGTAATTACTGAACAAGGAACAATAAATACCGAACACATTGTCAACTGTGGTGGCCTTTGGGCGCGTGAAGTCGGACGCATGTGCGGTATTGAGTTACCGATTTTGGCAATGGAGCACATGTACTTACTTACGGAAGAAATCCCTGAAATCAAACCTTGGCTTGATGCAACAGGTGGGTATGGTTTCGGCGCCGTAGATTTTGGTGGCGAAATTTATCTGCGTGCTGAAGGTGCTGGTCTTTTACTAGGAACCTACGAAAAAGCATGCGTTCCTTGGTCTACTAAAGAAACGCCATGGGATTTTGGTTCCCAACTTCTTGCTCCTGACCTAGATCGACTTGAACCTTCATTCGAAGTAAGTTTTGCTCATTTCCCAATTTTTAATGAGGTTGGAATAAAGCAAGTAATCAATGGCCCATTCACATTTGCTCCAGACGGAAATCCGTTAATCGGACCTATTCGTGGCCAAAAGGGTCATTGGGTGGCTTGTGGCGTAATGGCAGGTCTAAGCCAAGGCGGTGGGGTTGGATTAGCTATGGCAAATTGGATGACCACAGGAGACCCCGGCTTTGATATTTGGGGAATGGACGTAGCGCGTTATGGTGACTGGACTTCTCCGCGCTACACCCGAGAAAAAGTTATGGAGAATTATGGCCGCCGGTTCCAAATTTCGTTCCCGAATGAAGAACTGCCTGCAGGGCGCCCCCTGTATACCTCCCCCGTTTATGAACGTCTAACAGAGGCAAATGCTGTTTGGGGAGCAAGTTACGGTCTAGAAAACGCATTGTGGTTTCAAGAAAAAGGAAAGGAACCAATTGAAGACGTGACATTTAAACGTTCAAATGCTTTTGATCTCGTTGGAGAAGAGGTACGTGCCGTCAGAGAAAAAGTAGGGCTGATGGAAACAACAGGATTTGCAAAGCATGAGTTTTCAGGATCGGGGGCAAGAGAGTTTTTAGAAAGAATCGTCACTAACAAAGTTCCTGCTGCCGGACGCCTTACTCTCGCGCCAATGCTCAACGAGAAAGGCATGCTGATAGGAGATTTCACGATCGCAACTTTGGTTGACCCTTTTAATGAGGAAGAACGTTTTATCGTCTTTGGCTCAGGTGTGGCTGAAGGGTATCACTTCCGGTGGTTCACAAGCCATCTACCTGATGACGGGTCTGTTGACTACCGAGTTTTAAGCCATGAAATGACTGGGCTTTCCATTGCTGGACCACTTGCTAGAGATGTTTTGGCATCATTGGTTGAAGAAGATGTTTCAAACGAGGCATTTCGATTTTTAGACATTAAGCCAATGAATGTTGGCATGGTTCCAGCCATAGTTGGGCGTATTTCTTTTACTGGAGATCTCGGTTATGAATTCTGGGTGCCAGCTTCGTTGCAAATTGCTCTTTTTGACTCGCTAGTTCAAGCCGGAGAACCATACGGAATGAAATTATTTGGACTGCATGCTTTGAACTCTTTACGGTTTGACAAAAACTTTGGGGGCTGGGCTACCGAGTACCGCCCAATCTACAACCCGTGGGAAGCGGGCTTAGGATCTTTTGTGAAATTAGATAAAGGAGACTTTATTGGCCGTGAAGCGGCTTTCGTCTCTCAAGAAAATGGTGTTAACCGAAAGTTGACTGCTTTTACAGTTGATACTGAAGATGTTGATGCAATCGGCGATGAGCCAATATGGGTTAATGGTGAAGTTGCCGGCTGGGTTACTTCTGGAGGTTACGCTCATTGGTCACAAGCATCATGTGCCCTTGGATACGTCCCTATCGATGCAAAAGGAACTTTTGAAATCGAAATTCTCGGCGAGAAACGTCTTGCCACTCCATTAAATGAGCCGCTCTTTGACCCTTCGGGTTCAAAGATGAGAAGTTGAGGGTCTAATGAGCGCCCAAGAAAAAATGCGCCAATCCATAAACGATCCACTAGTTCAGGCAGCTCTCTCAGATGGCCACAGAATTGTAATGGGGCCCGGAGAGCCCGCCCTGAGTGAGTGGGCTGCAGCGGGTCTGTCTCTTCCTAATCTCGAAGAGATGCGAAATTATCGAGTTAGCCGAATTAGAGAGCAGCTAGTTAAAAACGATATTGCAGGTGCTTTGCTGTTTGATCCACTGAATTTGATGTATGCGACTGACTCTCCAAATATGCAACTCTGGGTGACTCACAATCAGGCAAGATGGGCGTTTGTTGCTGCGGAGGGTCCAATTATTATGTGGGAATTCAGCGGCTGCGATTTTCTTTCCGGCCACAACCCGCATGTATCTGAGGTACGCCCAAATACTTCTTTTACTTATTTTTTAGCTGGGGATCGATCTGACGAACAAGCTAAAAAGATGGCAAAAGAGATCTGCGATCTTGTCAAAGAGCACGGAAAAGGGAATACTCGCTTAGCCGTTGATGTAATACCTGCACAGGGAGCGGCAGCATTAGAGTCCGCTGGCCTAACACTCACCAACGGAATGCAAATTATGGAAAGAGCCCGAGCTGTAAAAGGTGAGGATGAACTCCTAGCGATGCGATGCGGAATTGAGGCGACTCGGATTTCCTGTCAAAAACTTTTTGAAGCCATTACCCCTGGAATTTCTGAACAACAGCTATGGGGCGTGCTGTGGGCTGAAATGCTCACACGCGGCGGAGAATGGATGGAGTGTCGGCTACTTTCAGCAGGACCGAGGACAAATCCCTGGTTTCAGGAATGCTCAAGTTACGTCATTCAAGACGGTGACCTAGTTGGTCTTGATACTGATCTCGTCGGATCTTACGGGATGATGACTGACATCTCTCGAACTTGGCTATGCGGTGACTCCAAACCAACCGCTGCACAAAAGAAAACTCATGGATTAGCTGTTGAACAAATGATGCAAAATATAGAATTACTCACTCCTGGCCGTTCTTTCTATGAACTAACTCATGAAGCTTGGTTCCCGCCCACAGATGAATACCGTCACTACAGTTGCCTTTTTCATGGAGTTGGACAATGTGATGAATGGCCAAATATTGGCTTCCCCTCGGGCTGGGATAGTCATGGTTATGACGGCGTCCTCGAACCCGGGATGGTAATGACCGTTGAGTCCTACGTAGGTCCCTATGTTGGCGGCGAAGGAGTGAAGTTAGAAGATCAGGTTTTGATTACCGAGACTGGTTATGAGAACCTAACTCCTTGGTCTTTAAGCCTGACAGAGTTCTGCTAACTCAACCATTAACAGAAAACGACGAATTGGGGTTAATTTCTCGATTTCTTGAATAAAAACCAAGATCCATTTCTAAATCGGTATACCGTCCGTTTACTTTCACCGATTCAGCATCGTGATCGTGTCCTGATTCAACAGCAGTAATAAGTTCAGCCATGCAATGACCCGCCACTCCTGCGTTTTTATACTGATTCCCACTCGTGCCAATAGCGATATAAAAACCATCAAGATCAGTCCGGTCATAGATCGGTATCCAATCATCACTCACATCGTAAAGATCAACTACCCCTTTTTTCTCATGTGGTAGACCTAGTCCTTCTACTCTTCTAGCGCAACGCAATACTTGAGCTTCCCATTGATCATCACGGATTTCTTGATCATAGTTATCGGGATCCACCCATTCTTTTACATCACATTCTGGGTCTTCACTACCTATCAAAATGTTGTTACCGATAGCTGGACGAAAATAAACAGCAGCGTCTCCATCTGAAACATGCATGCCATTTGTTTCAAAATTAAATCCATCTGGTGAAGGAACATGGTGAACCTCGTGACGCAATGCCTTAGTGGTTATGTTCATCGTTCCAGTAAGTCCTGCTAAATCATTAATAATGTAAGAATGCGGTCCGGCAACGTTAACTACGACTGGAGATTCGATTTGTGTTCCATCTTCAAGACCAACACCAGTGGTTCGACCTTCTTCTCTGTTAATTGACACAACTTTTTGTCCAAATCGAAATTCCGCTCCACAACTTTCAGCAGCACGCTGTAAATTATGTGACGAAAGCTGTGGGTCGCTTACATACCCTGATTCCGGAGTAAATAATGCTCCAACAATATTGTCCGTTGGGTCGGCCCAGAAAGAATCATCGTCAGGTCTGCTCGGAGGGCCAAATACGCCATGGTCAAGTATTGGTAGTCTCTCTGAAAGCTTCTTCAAATCCCAATGTTCATGAGGAATATTGAGTTCCTCAAGAAGAGGCGTAACTTTCTCATGATGCCCATCTGGAGCTTTAATGAGCGCAGTCCCTGTCTGTCTAAACTCTATGAGTCCAGATTCATCAACTTCCGGTCCTCCTAAATAGTTGTCCCAGTCAGTCCAATAATGCATGCCTTCATAGGACATTGCCACACCCTGATACGTCGAGTAACTAAAACGGACGATTGCACACGAGTTCGA
Organism: Acidimicrobiales bacterium AG-410-I20; assembly: GCA_949538625.1. GTDB lineage: Bacteria > Actinomycetota > Acidimicrobiia > Acidimicrobiales > MedAcidi-G1 > MedAcidi-G2B. The sequence goes on along the minus strand of CATISD010000060.1, from coordinate 4,540 downwards.
AGTAGACCCGTAGCCAGCGGCAGGAAGCTTATCGATATTGCAAGTTTTCCATCCACGCTGTGCTAATTCATAAGCTATTGCAGAACCGATTACTCCCGCACCAATTATGACAGCATCATATTTATTACTTGAATCCACGTAATACTCCTAGCAACTAACGGCCGATGAATTTCGCAGGTCTTTTTTCCATCCATGCCAACCCTGCCTCACGAACATCTTCCGTTGAAAAATTGCTCGCTTGAGCGGATCCTTCTGCTTCTAGCGCCTGACTCATCGAAGAAGAGGATGCATTATTCAAAAGGGCTTTACTTAATGACAAAGCTAAAGGCGGTCCTGCTGCAATTCTTTCTACGATGTCCTCTACATAAGCATCAAGTTCAGCTTCGGACACTACTCGGTTCACTAATCCGATTCGATCCGCTTCAGTAGCGTCAATTACTTCTGCTAAGAAAACCAGTTCTTTAGCCCGGTGAAGACCTACACGTCTTGGTAAAAGCCAAGAACCACCAAAATCAATAGAAAGGCCTCTACGGGCAAACACTTCAGAGAATCTGGCGTTATCTGATGCATATAGAAGATCGCATCCCAGCGCCAAATTGAGTCCAGCTCCTGCGGCGACACCTCGTACCTTAGCTACTACCGGATGCTGTATATCGTGAAGCGCTTGAGCCGATTCTTTTATTCTTCGAAGGTTCCGAAGGGGTATGGTTGTTGACGCACTGAGGGTTTCGTTTCTTTTCCCACCAACATCGGCCCCGGAACAGAAATTTCCTCCTGCTCCTGTTATAACTACAGCGCGAATTGAGATGTCTTCATTGATTTCTCGGCAGGCGCGCCCAAAATCATTGAACATCTCTGAGGTCATTGCATTCATAACCTCAGGGCGATTAAGGGTTATTGTAACAACGTCATTTTCGCGGGTGATTTGTATTTCTTCTGTGCCACCATCAAGAGGTGCATTTTTAGTTTCTTCCATACATGAAAGATAATCGCTTAATCAGCAATTGTCCCAAGTGGCACGATTTGTTTTCAATATTTAGTCTTCTATGTATTGACTAACGAATCGTCGTAATCCATTTCTCGTCTGAACTCATTTAAAAGTTTCTTCGATGACGAGAACACGATGTATCCGGCGCATAGGACTAAAAAAGCACCATTACCTGTAACGATAAGAGTTTCTGAGACTCGCAGGAGACTAGCAATCCAAACGAGGCCAACAAGGCTTACCCCTAAACCAACTCCTGCTACCATGCTGCTCCATCTCCATCGGTAGTGTTCTTGTTTTCGAATAAGACCAACTGCAGGTATGGCGCAAAGAGCAGCTACTGCTATTCCAATAATTGAGATGTAGCCAAGTCCTCCGCCCTCTTCGGTATAGCCATCGTGAATAATTTTGCTTGAAAGTCGCGCATCGTTATATATGGTGCCTATCTCTAATGTATTGAGCGGACAAGTAGACGAATCTGCATCACATTCAGCTTTTAGAGCTGCAACTTCTTCCTCTTGGGCTGGAGATAACTGTCCTGATCCTCGTTCATCGAATGTCCAACCAGCAATTGTTCCGACATAAACAACTAAGACTGCTACCACTACTGTGACGACTCGACTCCAATTTACCGTTAGTGGTAATGGTCGAAGAGCTGAGTAAGGGGCAGTCCACATTGCATATATAGCTCCAAGGACCGCTAAAGCACTTCCAGCTAATGCTAAATAGACACCTATTCCATGGCTGTAAGACACCGTTCCTTGAGCTGAATTGAGTAAGAGATAAGACAAGGAAACAATCAACATTGCTATTGCACCGATAACTGCTCCATCTGGGGAGAACCATCGATTCCCAGAACCGGCTTTACGTAGGGACGAAAGGGCTGCTAGTACTAAGAATAAACTAATTCCTAAGACTGTATAACCAGCCCACGATCCTCCAGATGCCTGTAAACCAGTGAATGATTCACCGGTGAGATCTAAATCTGTTGCACGCGAATGGCCGCTCAGAAGCCCCGAGTCCTTACCCCAAGTTAGGAAGGTAGATATGAAAGCGACTACACCTCCTGCAGCAACTGCAACATATCCGGCGCGCTCTTGAGGTGTTAACTGTTTATGTTCTTCTTTCTTTTCGTTTGCTTTCTTTGCTGCTGATTCTTCAGCTTCCTTAAGAAGTTCTTCAGGGTTCGATCTCGTAGCCCAGGCTCTTCTTATTCGAGAGAACAAATTTCCACCGTCCGAATCTTCAGGTTGTGAGAGACGGTCTAGCACTACTGCGACAATAAACAACGCCAGCCCTGATGAGGCTGCTTGAGAAACTGAAAGGTTCTGCACTGACTTGTAGACCAGTCGTCCAAGACCCCCTGCCCCCATAATCGCTGCAATACCGAGCATGGAGATTGAGAGAAGAAGGGTTTGGTTAAGTCCAGCCATGAGAGCTGGTCGAGCTAACGGTAACTGAACATCAGTAAGGACACGCATTTCTGTTGCGCCATACGCTCGGCTGGCTTCCACTACGTCTTCTGGGACTTGACGGATACCTAGATTAGTCAAACGAATCAATGGAGGGATAGCAAAAATCATGGTAACCATGGTTGCCGGTACGACTCCAATGCTGAAGAAGAAAATAATTGGCAACATATAGACAAAGGCGTGAACAACCTGCATAGCGTCAAGCACCGGTCTTACTGCATTCCATACCGAATCAACTCGACCGCAAAGTATCCCTAAGGGAACACCGATGATTGCACAGAGGACTACAGCTACAAGGACCATGCCGATCGTCCGAATTGATTCAACCCAATAATCCGCGCCTAAGAGACCGCATAAGGCAAGCGCTAAGCCAGCGGTTACCCCCACAGGTACTGTTCGAACTAGGCATCCAATGATGAAAATAAGGACGACTGCGCCCCACCAAGGGAGCCATTCAATTAAAAAGTTGTCTACAAAGTTTCTTAGTAAAAATTCAAAAGGCCATTTAATTGCATCAAGAAGCCAAACTAAGTTGGCGTCAATCCAATCAACCATTTGATCAATCCATGCGCCGAAAGGGACTTCCCATTGGTCAAGGATGGCGTTGTCTTGTATCCCGATTTTGTCTTCTTCGGTGAACCAACGTGTTATGCGACTCATAGGAACACCTCCCTCTCGAATCCATCAATTAACTGCTCGACACGACCCATTTCTTCCATTATCTCTCGAGGTTCTAACTCCCCAACCAGGTGGCCGCTTTCGTTAAGTACTGCTATTGGAAGTCCCCTACCGGCAGCTGCATAGTTGTCATTTAGTCGAGCAGTTGCCGTTGTTGTTTCATAATCTGTGCGTAAAACACTGCTGAGGTCTGTTGTCCCTTGAGCAAGTGCTGAACCCGCATCTTCTTTTGTGACTAATCCAGTTGGACGACCTTCTGAATCACAACAAAAGCCTCCGCCCCGGCTACCTAGCTTGTCTAAGACCGCAGAAAGCGTGCTACTGCCATCAATAGTGATTGCATCTTGCATTACTTCTTCAACAGTAATAACTCGCCCTTGGTCTACGTCTTGAACAAATTCAGCTACATAACCATTTGCGGGTTCAGTAAGAATCTCTTCTGGGGTACCGATTTGCACGATACGTCCATCACGTAGAATGCAGACTCTATTCCCAATCCGTAGTGCTTCGTTCAAATCATGGGTAATAAACAGAATTGTCTTATGTAGTTGATTTTGGATTTCCATAAGTTCGTCTTGCATCTGACGCCGAATAAGCGGGTCCAGAGCACTGAAAGCTTCATCCATTAGAAGAATAGGGGGATCACTACATAAAGCTCGAGCAAGCCCTACCCGCTGTTGCATGCCTCCAGATAATTCGCTTGGCATGTTGTATGCGTAAGACTCAAGACCAACCATCGATAACGCCCGAATCGCTGCTTCTTCTCTTTCAGCGTTAGATACGCCTTGGACTTTCAGCCCGTAACTCGTGTTATCAATAACATTCCTATGAGGGAACAAAGCAAAATGTTGAAACACCATACCGGTTTCTTGACGGAAGTCTTGTAGATCTTTTCCTTCAAGTTCTTGAACATTTACCCCATTAACCATGACGCGCCCAGATGTTGTTTCGTGAAGTTTATTCACTGTGCGAATAGCTGTTGATTTACCTGATCCGGAAAGACCCATAACGACAAATATCTCACCCTTATTTACTGAAAAGGAGATATCGTCTAGCCCTACAACATGGCCCGTAAGCCTCTGCACATCATCTTTGGGAACGCCATCTTGAACCAAATCAAATGAACGCCCCCGAGGATCCGGTCCAAAGATTTTGTAGACATTCTCCAGTGAAATGACTGGTTCACCAAACTCTGCCATCAATCCCCCTAAGTGTTTCTAACTTTTAGTAGTAAATATCAATACTTTATTGAACTTAGCAGGTGTAACGAGTGTTGTTGCAACCCTGAGAGATTGTTACATATATCTGAAAACGTTAGAAGGGCGGGGCTTTTAAGCCCCGCCCTTCCTATTAAACAATCGTTCTGACTATTTAACCAGCAGCTGCAATCCATTCAGCTACGGTG
>CATISD010000059.1 GCA_949538625.1 Acidimicrobiales bacterium AG-410-I20 | reverse complement strand
TTCCTAAACTAGCTGGCCGGGGAGGGATCGAACCTCCAACCTCTGGGTCCAAAACCCAGCGTTCTGCCAGTTGAACTACCGGCCATTCTGGATCTGAGCGTACCGCTTCAATAACCAATCTCAGAGTGTTTTATTAATTTACTCTTCAATTTGTGCAAATTCTGCTTCTTTGCACGATACGGTATCGGCCGGTATGGGATCTTTAATTAAAAAAAGACGTAAACGTATGAGGAAGAAAAAACATCGCAAGATGCTTAAGAGAACTCGGGCTCAACGTCAACGCGGTAAATAACTTCAAATTTTTCTCACTCATTGGTTATGAGTTAATGACTGATGAGCGAGTTTGGGTAATACAAGTTGCCCAAACCTCTCGCACTCCGTGATGTGCGGATATCCAGAGAATATGAAGGCATCAATACCTATTTTTTGATATTCGCTTATTTTTTCAATGATTTGCTCTGGGTCTCCTACTAGTGCTGCCCCTGCCCCGCTACGGGCTCTTCCGATACCAGTCCAAAGACCTTTTTCGGCAAAACCTTCTTCATCAGAATCCTCGCGGAGTTCTATTTGGCGACTCACACCTCGTGAACTTGCATCCAACGAACGGTTTCGTATCTTTTCACCAACTTCTTCTTCTAATTTGCTCACTAATTGGCGTGCGGCCTGGCGCGCTTCTTCTTCTGTCTCTCTTACGATGACATGGCAGCGAAGACCATATTTCAGTTCTCTTCCGAGAACCGATGCTCGAAGTTTCATATCTTCTACTGTTTTAGAAACTTCAGATACTGTGTCTGGCCATGTAAGAAAAACATCCGCTTCCGCAGCTGCTACATTTTTTGCTTCTTCAGAAAATCCCCCGAAATAATACTTTGGGCAATGCCCTGAGACAGTTCGAATACGCGGCGGTCCAACTTTAAGATCTATGAACTCTCCACTGTGTTCAATTTCTTTTCCTTCTAAAAGTTGACGAACTACCTGCATATATTCTGTGGTGCGACGATATCTTTCTGGCGAACTGACTGTTTCTCCGGGCAAATCACTTGAAATGATATTTATGTCCAAGCGACCTTGAGCCATATTGTCAATAGTTGCTATTTGACGAGCTAGTTGTGGCGCCCAGAACTCTCCTGTCCGGACAGCAAGTAAGAGCCTTATTTTCTTGGTCATTGTGGCAATCGCTGCTGCAAAACTCACCCCATCTATTCCCAGTTGATACCCAGAGGGAAGCAGAATATTGTCAAACCCTTGTTTCTCTGCGGTCAACACAATGTTTTTACAATGGTCCCACGAACTTTCAAGTTCGGGATTTGGGACACCCAAGAATTCGTAATCGTCATCGCAAAGAGCACCAAACCACGAGATCTCTAACGGGCGATTAATAGACATTAGTTCGTCAACACTTCCTCTAGGTTCACAGGACGTCCTTCTTCTATTGATTTATGAGCTGCTACACCTATGGCGACAGACCATAACCCATCTTCCAAAGAACTTTCAGGAGGAGTTTCTTCTATAACTGACTTAAAGAACTTCTCATGCTCCAAGTAAGAGGAACCGTAATGATGCCCTAAGTAAGGAATTTCTGCATTTGATATAGATGACTCTTCTACATTTCCAAAATTATGTTGCCCACGTATTCCAATCCGAATAACCGATTCTGGAACAAGGGCCTCAATTTTACCTAGCGGTCCAACTACGGAAATTTCTTCTTGATTATGGGAAGCCTCTGCGAACATGCAAAGATCCAACATTCCACGCGCCCCTGATTCAAAATCTACGACTACGTAAGCGTTATCGAGTATGTCTGGAATTCGACCATCATAAGTTTCGTTGAGATGATTCACGTCTTGATTTCCTGAAGCGAACACTCGGACTGGATCAGACCCAGAAATCAAACGCATCAAATCAAAAAAATGGCAACATTTTTCCACCAAAGTTCCTCCAGTGTTTTCATTGAATCGATTCCAATTGCCAACTTTCTCAAGAAAAGGAAATCTGTGTTCTCTTATCGCGACCATACGTACCGGACCTATCACCCCAGTTGAAACATTCTGTATTAATTCTGCAATTGCTGGTATATAGCGATACTCAAGGCCTACCCAAATTTTGCAACGATCCTGTGCTTTCTCAATAACTTTCTCACAGTCAGCAATAGTGGTACACAGCGGTTTCTCAATTAGTGTCGGTAATCCTGTTTCAACGATTTCAAGCAAAATCTCTGTATGGGTCATATTAGGAGTAGCCACTATCAAGGCATCACATGTACTTTCTTCAAGTAATTCATAATGATTTCTGTAGAACTGAGTCTTGGGGTCCACTAATGATTTTGCGTTATTGAGTGAACCTGCATCGGGGTCTGCGACGGCAACTATTTCTGCGCCAGGAAGCATCAACAAGTTATGAATATGTTCAATTCCCATGAGTCCTGCGCCAATGACTCCATATCGAACTGTTTCAGTCATGGAAGAGGGACACCTTCCGATGCTTGAACGATTTCATATACATCACTTCGGGTTAGTGATACACGAGTCGCTTCTGAAAGCGCCTGTAATCTTTCCACCCTTTGTGTTCCTAATATCGCCACAGGTGAAGTTGGATGCGCTAATACAAATGCAATAGCGATCGTCGCTCGATCAACTGATTCTCTCATCGCTAAATTATCTAGAACCTCAATAAGTTCAGCGGGCACTCCCTCTCCGGTAGCAAGTTTCCCTCCAGCTAGTGGACTCCAGGCAAGAGGAACTAAATCCTTTTCCGCACAAAGATCAAGGATTCCATCTCGTAAAGGATCTAAATGTGTTGCAGAGAATTCAGGCTGAACAACAACAAGAGGGTTCCTTAGATGCTCCTGTAATGCCGTTATTTGAGACGGGGAATGATTTGATACACCCAAAGCAGTTACTTTCCCTTCTTCAACAAGACCGTCAAGAACAAAAGCAACTTCTGCTGGGTGAGAGTACATATCTGGACGATGCACTTGATATAAATCTATTTTCTCAACATTCATGCGTCGGAGGGAGTCCTCACAAGCTTTTCGAAGATATTCGCTACTGGAGTTATACGGTGTTGGCGGTTGTATGCCTCCTTTTGTAGCTAGAACAATGCGGTCACGCAATTCAGGACGCTTTGAAAATACTTGTCCTAATAATTCTTCACAGGCCCCAAATCCACTTCCACCCCAGTCAAAACCATAAACGTCTGCATTATCGACAAGATTCATTCCGAGATCAATTGCAGTTTCTAATAATTTAGTCGCATGGTTTAAATCAGTATTTGTGTATCTCCAAAGACCAAAAGCCAAAGGCCCTACTGATGGCAACTCTTCACACAGGTGCCTTGAATCACTTTTTACTAGATTTGTATCCACTTCTTCTCCTTATGACCATCACTTACCATGCAGATTAGATGGAACCGTTTTAACCACTCGACAATCTTCGTTAAAAAATTCTCCTTCAACAAACCAGGTTCCACCAGAGCCAGCAAGTTGCGGTTGCTTTCCAGAGATAGAAGCAAGCTGTTTTTTATATTGGATCATTTCGGGCATGTAACTCAGTAAGGCGGGCTCAAGGTCATTGCCGTTCTCTCCTGCTGGTCCTCCCATTTCATCCCAATGTTTATAAATCTCTGGAGTAGGAACCCCTATCGGCGGAATAAGCAATGTGAATGTCTTTTCTAAGAAAGGTAAAGGCTCTATTACCTCACCAATTCCGGAGACTCTAGCTCTCCCTCCAATAAGACAGTAAGCAACATCTGCTCCAATAGAAGATGCTTGAGTTAGATCATCAAATCCAAATTGTCTAAGAATCGCAGCTGCATTGGTAGAGCCCCCTCCAAGTCCTGCACCAGAAGGGATTTTCTTGTCGATATGAATGAATGCTTTCTCTCCAATTAAATCCATTGCCCTTGAAACAAGGTTTTCTGGTCCTGTATCTACAGTAAATCCAGATTCTGCTGCTTTTATCTCTAGCCCATCTCCTTGTGTTATCAAGATTTGATCAGAGAAATCCAGACTCACCATTTCAGCATCGATGAAATGGTAACCATCTGGTCTTCTCCCAGTAATTTTTAAAGAGAGAGTAAGTTTTGCAGGTGCTGTCAATTTTTCCTTCATCGTTGAACTTCCTTAGCCAGCATGATCCATTCGTCAACTCCTAGTTGCTCTGCTCTTGCTTTTGGATTTATACCTGATCTCATGAATTCCTCGTTAGTAGCCATGGTCCCTAATGAACGCCGTAATGTTTTGCGCCTATGAGTAAACCCTGCTTTAACTAAGGAAAATAACATTTCTTTATCCACTTCATTATTCATAGTTTCACGTCTCCGAATCTTCACGATCGCAGAATCAACTCGAGGTCTTGGAAGAAAAACAGATGGAGGAACACGACTAACTATGGAGGATTCCGCATAGAAAGAGAGCTTGACTGATGGAAACCCATAAGCCTTTGTCCCAGGAGCAGACACAAGGCGATCAGCGACTTCGCTTTGAACCATCACCAACATTTCTTGAATATGAGGAGCTGTATCGAGAATGTTGCAGATCAAAGGTACAGAAATGTTGTAAGGAAGATTCGCCACCAGTTTCCATGACCCTTCATCAAAATAAGCCCTGAAATCAAACAACATCGCATCTTCATGGAGAATTGTTAATTTTTTCCCAGCAGTAACTTCCTTTAATACTTCTACTAATTTCTGATCTATTTCGAGCACTGTTAGTTCAGCGCCTCGATCTAAGAGCGCCATCGTCAGTGAACCTATTCCTGGCCCTATTTCTAAAACTTGATCTCCGGATTCAATTTCTGCCAACTCTGCAATTCTTCTTACGGTATTTGGCTCTACAACAAAATTTTGGCCTAAAGAACGTTTAGGGCTTATCTGATATCGATCTAGAAGATCCCGGACTTGGGTCCGAGTTAAGGTCATGGCGAGTAGTTAAGGCAAAAAGCGGCCGCATTCAGGCCACTGACCTCTACCCCAATAGTTGTAAAGAGTTAATGCCATCAAATCTTGATCCGCAGGAGACGCATCAATTGGGTCCATTCCAAATAGATGATGCACTTCAACATGAGCTGAGATTCCTGAAATGAAATCCCACGTAGCTTGGCTGAATTGATAAGCGCCTCGGTATGTGCCACTAGGACTTATCGCTTGATAGTTATTGGTAGATTCACAACGACGCAAGTTATGCCATTGCTCTTCTGTCGGGCCATTAGGTGCCGGAGGAACATAGGGCGGAAGAGTAGTTGGGGAAGCTGAACCTTGAGCCTCAATATACTCGGTCCGTGCATTTGCAAGTTCTTCAGCACGTTCCGCTGAAACAACCTCTGCTGTTTCAAAAACGGAAAGCTCTTGTTCTTGTTTAGCGGCAACAGCATTTTCTAGGATTCTCTGCGCTTTTGCTTCTGCAAGTATTAGCAAAGCTTGAGTTTCATCTGCTTGGTTAGAAGAAGTGCTCTGGACGAGAAGTGTTGAATCATCTGATTCAGAATTCTCTGATATAGCAGGCGCGCTTACATTCGCTGTTGCAGTAACTAGCGAAGTCTCTGTAGCACCCGCAACGGAAGTTGCTGAGCCAAAAGAATTTGGATTTTCTAATACGAAAAGCGGCAAAGCAGCAATAGTGGCTACTGCCACTACTACTATCCGCCACCTTTCAATGGTGGTTTCGGCTTCCAGAGCTCCGTCCCTTTCCCCTCTGATAGCAACTTTTTTTGAAATGCTATAGCCGAACAGAATTTATGAAGCATTGGGGAGAAAAACAAACAAAAACAAATCACCGCGCGTGCTTGACCACTTTTAGCGCGAAATTTAGTTACTTTTAGTTGATTTCATTAAGGCGATAAAATGCTTCAGCATTCTGAGTAGTTATTCTCGCTACTTCTTCCTCAGCCAAGCCTTTAATCTCTGCTACAACTCGTCCAGTGTGAATCAAATTAGCTGGTTCATTCGTTTTACCTCGCAAAGGAATAGGCGCAAGATAAGGAGAGTCTGTTTCAACAAGCAAATGTTGAATTGAACATTCTTCTATGGCGTCACGTATGTCCTGTGCGGTTGGGAACGTAGCAATTCCACTAATAGAAACCAATGCAGAACGTGATACACAGGCCCTCATTTCTTCGACCCCACCTGTAAAGCAGTGAAATACCGTGTGCTCTGGAATTCCTTCAGCGTCCAACAAAGAGAAAGTTTCTTCCCATGCTTCTCGAGTATGTATTACTAAAGGCATTGATTTTTCGTTAGCTAACCAAATTTGTTCTTTAAAAACTTCTATTTGGGCATTTCTCGGTGAATGATCATAATAAAAATCAAGTCCGGCTTCTCCTACTGCGACTACTTTCGGTGACTCTAAGAGATCAACTAGCCCTTGAGTTCCATGTATCGCCTCATGCGGGTGAACTCCTGCGGTCGCCCACACATTTTCAAAGTTCTCAGCGATCTTTATTGCTGCTTCACTTTCTGAAATATCTGTTCCTACGGTTATTAGTTTTGTGACTCCTGCAAGTTGAGCACGAAGCACAACCGCCTCTGCGTCTTCACCAAGATGGCAGTGATTGTCGAACCATTGAATATCGGTCATTGTTTATTCACTTGGTGTTTCAATTTTTGCGAACAAAGGCGTAGGTTTTGGAATCGAAGTTCCAGGAAGTACGTGATTTCTTTCCCAACTGACAACAGGACCTAAGATTTCTTCAAGAATTTTTGTTGAAAAAGGAAGATACGGAGCAAATGCAACTCGTATCCCATTAATGGCTTCAAGAGCAGTGCTGAGGATTGTCTGTGCCCTTTCAAGATCTTCCTTTATTACTTTCCAAGGCTCTGTGGCGTTCAAATAAGCATTTACGATTCCAGCTCCATCCATAGCTGCCCGAAGCGCTGATCTAATTTCAACCTTCTCTAAGTGTTGTGCAGTTTTTATGAGTATTGCATCTACTTCGGATAAGACTTTGTTGTCTTGATCGTTTCTGTTGCCCGGTTCCGGAGCTTGACCTTCGCAATTTTTGTTGATCATTGATAGAACACGGTTTACTAGATTTCCCCAAGTCGCAACTAGTTCTTCATTTATTCTTCGCTCAATCTCTCCTATAGATATATCGGTGTCGCTTTGCTCTGGAAGATTTGCTGCCAATGCATAACGAAGAGCATCAGGTTCAAATAGATCTAGCCCCTCCCCTATAGTTAACCCGACTCCTCGGCTCGCTGAGGCTTTCCCACCTTTAAAAGTCACGTATTGGTTTGCGGGAACATCTGTAGGGAGATTAAGTCCACCAGCACCGATAAGCATCCCTGGCCAGATAATGGTATGGAAAGGTATGTTGTCTTTACCTATGAAGTAAAAACTTCTTGCTTCTTGGTTCTCCCACCACTCTCTCCATGCTTCCGGGTCTTTTTGTAATACCGCCCATTCTTTAGCTGCGGACAAATACCCAATTACCGCTTCAAACCAAACATAAATGCGTTTCCCTTCACCTAAGTCGTCAACTGGGATCTCTATTCCCCAATCTAAGTCTCGAGTGATTGCACGGTCTTGAAGCCCCTCTTCAATCCAGCCTTTAGAAAAATTAAGAACATGTTTTCTCCATCCCTCTCTTGTCGAAAGCCATGACTCTAAAGAATCTTGGAAGTCTGAGAGACGTAAGTAAAAATGCTCGGTTGATCGTAATTCCGGTACTGAGCCAGAAATTTTTGACCGCGGATTCACTAGTTCTTGTGGATCTAAAGTTCGACCACAATTTTCACATTGATCTCCTCGAGCTTCAGAATATTCACAATATGGGCAAGTTCCTTCTATATAACGATCAGGTAAGAACCTGCTCGCCTCTTGGTCAAAATACTGTTCACTTTCCCTTTTATCTATGTGCCCTTTATTAAGAAGATTCATAAATAAGTCTTGAACAACTTCTTTATGGTTTTCTGTTCCCGTAGATGTATAGCAGTCCCAGCTGATATCAAGTTTTTCCCATTCCTCTACAAACTCTGCATGATATTTATCCGCTATCTCGTTAGGCGTTACTCCTTCTGCGTCTGCTCTAACAGTTATAGGAGTGCCGTGGACATCTGATCCGCTAACCATCAATACGCGGTTACCTCTCAAGCGCTGGTAGCGGGCAAACACATCTGCAGGGAGGTAGGCGCCTGCAAGATGTCCTAGGTGACGTGATCCAGAAGCGTACGGCCAAGCCACTGCAACAAGAATTGGAGTATTTGAATTATCCATAACTCTGAGACTACTCGTCTCTCAAGTCCAGAGCAGTTGAATAAGCGCGACGGCGGCTTACGTTCAGTCTTCGAGATGCTTCTTCCGCTGCGTCTTTAGTGGATACTCCGCCTGCAAGTATTTCTCTAAGAACAGTTTCTAACCGTTCGACATCAACTTCTGAAGTAGATGTGCCTGCTTCAAGCACGATCACAATTTCACCTTTTATACTTTTTTCTGCCCACTTCAAGGACTCCTCTAAAGAACCCCTGAAAATCTCTTCATGAATTTTGGTTAATTCCCTAACTACTACAACCTGTCTAGCGTCACCACACTCTTGAAATAAGTCTTTTAAAGTCGTTGCAAGACGACGTGGAGATTCAAATAAGACAACAGTTCGCTCTTCTTCTGCTATTTCTTTAAGTCGTTTGACTCTGCTTGCACCTTTTCGCGGCAGGAAACCTTCCATGCACCATCGCTGAGTCGAAAAGCCACTAACGACCAGCGCTGAAATTGGTGCAGTGGGACCCGGAACGACTGTGACCCGATGCCCTGATTCGATCACTTTCTTTACAAGTCTTTCGCCCGGATCAGAGATACTTGGCATTCCTGCGTCCGTAACCATTGATACTGTCAACCCTTCTGAAAGACAGTTGATAATTTCTACAGAAGCTTTGTCTTCAGTATGAGCATCTACACGTAACATCCTTTTCCCAGTGATACCGCAGTTTTGAAGAAGGATTCCTGTACGGCGAGTATCTTCACATGCCACTAAATCTGAGCTCTCAAGTGTTTCTATTGCTCGCGAGGACATATCAGACAAGTTGCCAATTGGAGTTGCCACGAGTACAAGCACCCCCGTCATGATCGAACCTCTAGGGAATCTCCCACATCGATATTCCATCGGTAAGCGTTCCCCCTATTTGTTTTAATAAGCGCTTTAGATTTCAGTGGCGAAAATTTTATTTGGGACGACCCAAGAGTTTTTATCTTCAAAATTTTGAAATCTTCATCAAGGAAAATCGCGTCCATTGGTTCGACTCGTCCAAATGTATGTACAAACTTTACAGACATAACTAATTCAGTTCTCTCAAGCATGCTCTCGTCATAGGTTGCTTTATCTAAAGAAGGCTGATGTCTAGTTGTCGCTATAGAACTAAGAACTTTTTCATCAAACAGTAACCAAGGCATATCTTAGATTGTAGATCAGACATTGAATCTGAACTCCAAAACATCTCCGTCTAGTGGACAGTAATCTTTTCCTTCTGATCGAACTGCTCCTGCTTCTCTAGCCTTCACATAAGATCCAAATTCGAGTAGTTGGTCCCAGTGGATTGTTTCAGCTCGAATAAATCCACGCTCAAAGTCTGTATGTATTCGCCCCGCGCATTCTGGGGCAGAAGAGCCTGATCTAAATGTCCATGCCCGTGTTTCTTTTTCGCCAGTAGTGAAGAACGTCCGAAGACCAAGCTGATGGTACGCCGATCTAACGAAACGCGGCAGCGCTCCTTGACCCAAGCCCAAACCTTCCAACAACTCTTCTCTTTGACCTGCGGGCAATAGAGCTGCTTCAGCTTCTAACTGAATACACATACCGATCACATCAACAGAGTCATGAAATTCATCCCTGATCGGTTTTAGTACATCTTCGGGTTCTGCTATTTGGTTTTCATCTAAGTTAACTATTGCCAACGCCGGCTTGTTCGTAAGTAAAAAGAATGGCTGCAACTCTCTGCGCTCTTCACTTGTCAGATTTGTTCTGTGGATAGGGACACCTTCAGAAAGAGCTTCTTCGGTCTTTTCCAACAAGGAAACCATTGCCCCTAATGTTTTGTCGCTCTTCATTGACTTTCTATGTTTTTCTACCTGTCGCTCAACTGTCTCTAAATCTGCAAGCGCAAGTTCCACTTCAACAATTCGAAGATGCTCTAGTGGATCTGTTGGTCCTGGAACGTCTGTATCTTCAAAAGCCCTAAGAACGAATACGATTGCATCTACTTCACGAATACCTGCAAGGAATTTATTTCCGAGCCCTTCTCCTGAAGCTGCTCCTTCAACCAGCCCTCCAATATCAGCGAATTGAACACTTGCAGGAATTACTTTTGCGGAATTGCTCATTTCCGCTAGTTGATTTAGACGGTCATCCGGGACTTTCGCCACTCCAATATTTGGATCCGTTGTCGCGAATGCGTACGGAGCCGCTAATGCTCCGCCTCCTGCCAGCGCATTGTATAAAGAAGACTTTCCCGCATTGGGTAAACCTACGAATCCAAATCTTTCCACTTCTGCTCCTGTCTGGAGTGATTTGTTATTCCCGAAACGTAAGGCTACGGGACTGGGAGCCCT
>CATISD010000058.1 GCA_949538625.1 Acidimicrobiales bacterium AG-410-I20 | reverse complement strand
GTGCGGATGCTCAAGTTGCCGGAAGAAACAAGAGCCAAATATGACGTCTCTTCGTTGTTGTCCGCTATCCACGCAGCAGCTCCATGTCCAGTGGAAGTAAAACGAAAAATGATTGAATGGTGGGGTCCAGTAATCCATGAGTATTACGCAGGGACAGAAGGAAATGGTTTCACCTACATCGGTTCGGAAGATTGGTTGGAGCATCCCGGCTCGGTGGGAAGATCACTTGTTGGTGAGCTAGTCATTGTTGACGACGAAGGCAAAGAAGTGGCTACTGGCGAAGAAGGTGGGGTGTATTTCCGGGGCACCGCGGGATTTGAATATCATAATGATCCAGAAAAAACAGCCGGAGCAAAGATAGGTGCTGACTTAAGCACCCTCGGTGACGTAGGTCGTGTAGATGAAGAGGGGTATTTGTACCTAACTGACCGTAAGGCATACATGATTATTTCAGGCGGGGTGAATATCTATCCGCAAGAAGCTGAAAATGTTTTGACAATGCACCCTGCAGTTTTTGATGTAGCAGTAATCGGAGTCCCCAATGATGAATTCGGGGAAGAGGTAAAAGCGATAGTCCAGCCTGCTGACATGTCGACGGTTGGGCCAGAGTTAGAGAGAGAGTTGATTGCTTTTTGCCGCTCACAGCTTGCTGATGTCAAGTGCCCGCGAAGCGTTGACTTCCGTGAAGAGTTGCCGCGCCATCCAACAGGAAAACTTTATAAACGGCTACTCAAAGACGAATATTGGGCAGGCCGCGACACGCGTATTTAGAATTCTGTTGTTATCCAGCCTCAGAGTGAGTAACGGGTTGTTCTCCCATCCATTCTCTTAACGTATTTTTCAGTTTTGTTTGCTGAATAAAGAGGTCGTGTTCTGGTCCAGATTCTGTTGCCGACTGAGGGGCTTTTAAGTAGAAGGACAACCATTCTTGAACACCTGACTGCCCAGCGCGAGCAGCCAGATCCATAAAGAGAGCTAAGTCAAGAACGATGGGGGCCGCAAGGATTGAATCTCTGCATAGAAAGTCAACTTTGATTTGCATGGGGTATCCAAGCCATCCAAAGATGTCGATATTATCCCAGCCTTCTTTGTTGTCTCCTCTTGGTGGGTAGTAGTTGATTCGTACTACGTGGTGAATGTCGCTGTAAAGATCTGGGTAAGACTCGGGTTGGAGTATCGCATCAAGCACTCCGAGTTTTGAAACTTCTTTAGTTTTGAAGTTTTCTGGATCGTCGAGAACTTCTCCGTCACGATTACCCAAGATATTTGTTGAGTACCAGCCATTTAATCCGAGCATGCGGGCTTTCAATCCTGGGGCTAACAGAGTTTTCATGAGGGTTTGACCAGTTTTGAAATCTTTCCCTGCGATAGGCACCCCGCGTGTTTTAGCTAATTCGATCATGCAGGGGAGGTCTACGGAAAGGTTTGGCGCTCCGTTGGCAAAGGGGACATCACTCATTAAGGCTGCGTATGCATAAATTTGGCTGGGTGAAATATTGTCGTCGTTTGCATGCAGGCCTGCTTCAAAGGCTTCAACCGTAGTGTGAACTTCACTTGACTCCTGGAAGGCTTCGGTGGAGCCGCACCACACCATGACTAATCGTTCACAGTCGTTTTCGCTTCGGAAATTTTCTATGTCGGCTATAAGGGCTTCAGCCTGTTCCCATTTGGAAGTTATGTTCTTTATGCGAACGCCATCAAGTTTTTTTACCCATCTGTTATCGAAGACTGCGTCCATGGGGACAATGCCTTCTAGTTCAGCGGAAAGAGGAGCAAGATCTTTTTCTTCAAGAACTCCGCAAGTTCTCGCTGCTTCTAAAGCATTTGGTGAAATTGGGTCCCATCCGCCAAAAACAAGGTCATCAAGTCCTGCAAGCGGAACGAAATCTCGAATAAGAGGATTTCGGTCTTCTTCTCTTGCTCCTAAACGGATGTGAGCCATTTGGCTGACAGAGCCGATAGGGGCGGCGAGGCCTTTGCGTGCGGCAATTACTCCAGCAATGAAGGTTGAAGCTACTGCTCCGATACCTGGGGTAAGAATTCCAAGTTTTCCTGAAGCTGGTTTGATGTCTACGGGTTTATTCATAACGACTAATCATAAGATATTCTCAAGTAAATTGTTTATAATTAAGAAATACTAAATATAAAGAAAGAAGATTGAAATGTTCGATGATGCGGCAAGCCCTTTGCCGAATTTGAGTGTTCAACAACTTGAGTATTTGTTAGCTGCTACGAATAATCCCACTAGAGCCGCAGCCGCTGAGCAATTAGGGGTAACTCCATCAGCCTTAACTCAGGGGCTCACAGAGCTTGAACGACGAGTCGGACTGCCATTGTTTGAAAGGCGAGGAAAATTTACTGTGCTTCGACCCCAAGCCGAACAAGTGCTTGATTATGCGCGGCGGGTTATAGCAGAAACAAACGATCTCAAGAATTGGACGCAAACAGAGCTAGCTGGCACATCTGGACAAATCCGGCTTGGTGCAGTAGATGCGGTTGCAGTAAATCACAGAGCAAATGAAATAAGAGAATTCCATAAGAACTTCCCAGAAGTGGATTTACGACTCACTGTCGCGCCCTCAGGGCAGCTACTAGAGGCTTTGTTTGACGGATCATTAGACATAGTCGCTTGCGTAGAGCCAGAAATGATTCCAGAAGGCTTATCAAGTGAGGTATTTTTGGAAGAACCACTATTTATTTATGCGCCTAAAGAAAAAGTGGTCAAAGATCCAAAGAACTGGGGACCATGGGTCTCATTTCCAAAAGGTTCTCACACTCGGGAAGTAATCGCCTCTTCTCTTGCGACACTTGGGGCATCTTACGAAGTGACTGCAGAGTCAAATCAGCCAGAAGTCCTAGCAGAAATGGTACGTCTTGGCTTAGGTTGGGCAGTTCTACCTTCCGCTCAAGCCAGAATCGGAATCGAGAATCTCGCGCCAATCAAAAAAACTCCCTTAGCGGTCAGAAGACTCGTTCTGGTACGTAGATCGTCATCGCCTCTAGATTCTGCGACTCAAACACTGCTTAAATATTTAAAAAAAATAGAGACATAACTACCGTGATGATGAATACCTCGGTTAGTTTTCTTATACCTCTTGAATGCTTGGTTATATTCGTAGTAGCGCATTAAGAAGTAAAGACAAATAGAACAGTAAGGAAAGCAAAGATGCCTTGGCCAACAAATCGAGACGAAGAACTTTTCGGATACATCGATCAAGAAATTGAACGCCAGAATTCCACGTTGCAACTCATTGCTTCAGAAAATTTTGCTTCACCAGCGGTCTTAGAAGCCTCCGGTTCTGTGCTTACAAATAAATATGCTGAGGGATACCCCGGTAAACGTTATTACGGCGGAAATGCTGTTATAGACGAGGTTGAGGACCTAGCGCGTGAAAGAGTTAAGGCACTTTTCGGGGCTGAACACGCAAATGTCCAACCACATTCAGGCGCTAATGCAAACATGGCCGTTTTTCAAGCGCTCTTAGAGCCTGGTGACACGGTTCTTGGACTAAGCCTCGACCATGGAGGACATTTAACTCATGGTTCACCAGTCAACTTCAGCGGAATACTTTACAACTTCGTCTCCTATGGGTTAACGAAAAGTGATGAGCGTCTTGATTTTGAAGAATTGCGCGAACTCGCTTCTACTCACAAACCAAAACTGATTGTGTCTGGCGCAACCGCCTATCCCAGAATTATTGAACCAGCTCCCTTGCGTGAGATCGCCGATGAAGTTGGCGCATTATTGATGTTTGATGCAGCACATATTGCGGGTCTAATAGCGGGAGGTGCCCATCCAAACCCAGTCCCTTATTCAGATGTAGTGACTTTTACTACACACAAAACTCTCCGCGGGCCAAGAGGCGGATGCATACTCACACGTGAAACTCTTGCAAATAAAATAGATAAAGGGATTTTTCCTGGGATACAAGGCGGCCCCTTAGAACACCACATCGCAGCCAAAGCCGTTGCTTTTAAAGAAGCCGCTGATCCTTCCTTCCCTATTTATGCCGCTCAAATAGTAAGTAACGCTGCCGCGTTAGCTGAAGCACTAGGTGGCCACGGCTTTCGACTGGTTTCAGGAGGAACCGACAACCACTTAATGGTGGTAGATCTACGTACCTTTGATTCAGAATTAACCGGGGCAGTAGCACAGGATGTTTTGGATCGCGCCGGCATCACTTTAAACAAGAACACTGTTCCTGATGACCCACGCTCTCCTTTTGTTACAAGTGGTATGCGTATTGGAACTCCTTCGACTACAACTCAAGGCATGAAAGAGTCGGAGATGGTCCAGATAGCAGATTTCATCGCACGTACATTAAGAAACAGAGAAGATGAACAAGAAATAGCTGCAGTACGAGCAGAGGTGGCTGAACTTTGTAATCAGTTTCCTGTCTACGGAAGTTAGCTAGGAGATAGATAAGTGCCAGGAGCAGTCGCCTACAGCATCGTAGGGGTAGTAGCTGCGCTTGTAACTACGGCAACAGTTCCAATAATTCATCGAGTATCAGTTAAAGCTGGGCTATTAGTAGAACCAGACGAAAGAAACATTCATTTAGAACCCACTCCGTCTCTCGGAGGGGTAGCGATGCTGCTTGGCGTATTAGCCGGACTGCTTACTGCTTGGGGGTTGGGAGATTTCGCATCTGTATTTGCAGCCCCGACTGAAATGATCGGACTAGTTGTCGCTTCTATTTTTATATGTGCCGTTGGGGTAATAGATGACATTCGCCCAATTTCCGCTCCAGCAAAAGTTGCCGGAATGGTTGCTGCTGGAAGCATCTTATCTTTAGCAGGAATCTCACTTCTTGTTCTACGCATCCCATTTCTAGATCTCATAATTCTTTCTCCAGACTTATCAGCACTGCTCACAGTTGTGTGGGTTTTCTTAATAGCGAACGCGGTGAACCTTATTGATGGTCTTGATGGTTTAGCGGCAGGTGTTGTCGGAATAGCGGCAACAACCTTCTTTCTCTATGCAATACGTTTAGGAGACTCTGGAGTCATCTTTCCTGGCAACCCAGGCGCACTCATAGCAATTCTCATTGTGGCAACATGCGTTGGATTTTTACCTCATAATGTGCACCCGGCTCGAATTTTTATGGGAGACGGTGGGGCGCTACTACTTGGCCTACTTCTGGCCGCATCAACAGTTTCTGTTGGTGGTAGAACTGACGCACCTTTTAGCGGACAGTCCTTCTTTTTCTTCGCTCCAATTTTTATACCACTTATTGTTTTAGGGGTTCCGTTATTTGATATGACGTTTGCAATAATTCGACGTGTGGCCACTCGAGGTATTCGGATTACACAAGCAGACAAGAATCATCTTCATCACCGAATACTTCGCTTAGGGCATGGGCATCGCCGCGCTGTTCTTATTTTGTGGGCATGGACAGCTTTACTTTCGGGATTTGTTTTATGGCCGACATATACCGGGGAGGGAAATTCCATTGTCCCAGCAGGCATTGCAGCGGTCTGCCTTATTTTATTTACCGTCTTACATCCTCGGCTTAGATCAGATAAAGATATGCCTGTCTAAAAACTTTAAAAAAAATCAGAACAAGATCAAGATTAGGTTGCCACTACCCCCATTTGAGAATAGATTCACAAACGTCTGAAGTTTCTTCTTCAGGCACTTGCAGGTTTAGAGGAATTCCTTATGAAAAAAGCTGATACGCGTGAACTAAAGAACGGATTTGGCGACGCTTTTGCAGCAGCTTTTGAATTGACAGTTACTCCAGCAATCTTTGGTTTAATCGGTTGGTTTATTGACCGCCAATTAGGGACAACGCCTCTCCTCACAATCATTCTTGTCTTGATCACAGTCGGTTACGCCTCTTGGAAAATGTATCGAGACTATTCAGATACTCTTGAGAAAAAAGCAGCTGAGCGCAGAGAAATCTGGCAATCAAATGGGCCTTTAGCATGAATTCCACAGTCTCTTCCCTAGAAGCACCAGAAGTATCAATTGCTCGTGATTTAGCTCGCCGAGCTTTACTAGTTTCACCCACCTTTCTCGTATTGGGAGTGGTTCTAGATGGAGTAGGTGGGATAATTTCTTCTGGCTTAGCACTTGCTTTAGTGGCACTTAACTTCTTTCTCGGAGCACAAATAATCTCTCGTGCAATAGCAGTTTCGTTGAACGCTCTCTACGGGGCAGTTCTATTCGGTTATCTCATTCGACTAGGAATGATGGCATTTGCTGTCCTGATTGTACGAAACGCCGAATGGTTCGCTACTGTGCCTTTTGCAATAACTCTTTTAATAACCCACTTGGGATTACTTATTTGGGAGACAAAGCATGTTTCAGCATCGCTTGCCTTCCCAGGAGTAATGCCAAACAAGCCATCAACAGACAACTTTCAGGAGTAGCAGACCAAAGTGAATATACTTGCACTCGAATTTCCGCCAATAACTCACTTATTTGAATGGCCGGACATGCTTTTCAGCGGAACCATGTATGGAGTGAATAAGACGGTTCTTATTTATCTAGCCGCAGTCATCATTACTTCTGCGATTTTCCTCACCGCAGGAAGAAAGAAAGCGTCGTTAGTGCCAGTTGGAGTTCAACATGTAGCTGAAGCTGGAGTCAACTTCATTGAAGAATCAGTAGTCATGGAAACTATTGGGCCGGAAGGTAAAAAATACATGCCGTTCCTGACCACAATGTTTTTCTTCATTTTGTTTTCAAACATTTTTGAAGTCATCCCTGGAATTCAGTTCCCTGCAAACAGTCGTATGGCTGTGCCAATCACCTTAGCTGTCGTAGTTTGGCTAATTTATAACTTTGTTGGGGTACGTTCTCAAGGATTAGGCGGATACCTAAAAAATTCTCTCTTCCCTCCAGGAGTACCTAAAGCTCTCTATCTGATAGTTACCCCGATTGAACTTGTTTCTACTTTCGTAGTTCGTCCTTTCTCTTTGGCTATTCGACTTTGGGCCAACATGGTGGCAGGACACCTTCTATTAGTTACATTCGCTGTGCTTACTGCCGCCCTCTGGGATGCCACGTATGTTGGAGCAGTAGCCCCGTTCGCAATGCTGGTTCTTATGACTGGCTTCGAAATTTTGGTATCGGTCTTACAAGCCTTTATCTTCACAATACTTACTGCCGTATATATCGGTGGTTCGTTACACCCCGCCCATTAGGGGAAAGATCTTTAAACAGAAAACTTCTTTCGGAAATTCCGTAAGAGACAAATAAAACAGGAGAATCCAAGTGTTGAACGTTCTTGCAGAAACTGCAACTGGTGAAATGCTCGAAGGCCTTAAGGCAATTGGCGCAGGCTTAGGTTATGGCCTTGCCGCTATTGGCCCCGGTATCGGTATTGGAACAGTTGTAGGTAACGCGATTTCATCAATGGCACGTCAGCCAGAGTCAGCTGGCATGGTTAGGACAACGATGTTCCTGGGTATTGCCTTTACCGAGGCACTCGCCCTTATCGGTTTCGTTGT
>CATISD010000057.1 GCA_949538625.1 Acidimicrobiales bacterium AG-410-I20 | reverse complement strand
CTTCACCGCGTTCAAGTCTCGATAGTTCCTCGAAATCATTCTTCACGTCGAGTAGTAGAGAAATTAGATTTGAGATGTGAAGGCTTAGCGGAAAAGTATCTAGAAATAAATGGAGTTTGGGAAGATCACCTTAGGTACGCAATAACTATCGAAGAATGGCAAGTTAGAAAGTCGCGTATGTGTGCAGATTGGTTGGATTGACTTCTTATTGAAATCTAAGGTTTTTCACTAGTTATTTTTTTCTTTAAACCCTCGACCATGTCAGTAAAAGCACCTTGTTGCATCGACCACTTCTGAGGACCAACTTCGAGTTCCACAGAGGAAATCGAATCGAAAGTTTTAGACGTTTCGTGTAAAGTGTTTTTTGTTACAGCCACAAGCTCGGATGGATGCGATGCAGCTTCGGTTGCGTACTCCAAGGCGGTTTCAAGCAACTCGCCGTCCGCGACACATTCCCATGCCAAACCACGTTTAGCAGCTGACTCTCCATCAAGAATTTGATTGAAAATAACCATAGCTTTCGCTGTTTGAAGATCAGTTATATTTCTAAGTCGCCAAGTGTGGCCTCCGCCAGGATGGAGTCCAATATTTAGAAATCTTGTGTCAAAACGTGCAGATGCTGCTGCAATAACAAGATCGCAGGCCAAAACCATGTTCATTCCAGCTCCTACAGCTGCACCATTGACTGCAGCAACAGTAGGAAGACTGCTATGAGCTATACGTAAAAAACCTCGGTAAATGTGTGGAAGGGAAGCCTCATCCCCTTGTTTTTGCATTTCCCCTGCATCCAGCAGGTCATCGAGTACTGCACCAGCACAAAACGCGCGACCTGCACCTGTTATCACCACTGCACCCGTATTCTCGCTTTTTTCCAATTCGTCGAAAGTTGATACCAACTCTTCATTAAGCTCATTACTCACTACATTCCTTCTCTCTGGATCGTTCAGCGTGAGTAGAGCGACTCTGTCTATATGTTCAATTTTCAGATATTCCATACCGTTATTCTTCCATGAGTATCGTCAACTCCCACCATAAATAAATTTGATAGATAAGGTCAGACGGTGGCAGCTTCTTCTCGCGGAAATTTTGATTCATTAAAAGTACGCAACTACCGTTTGTATTGGTTCGGTGCGGTTTTGAAAAACAATGGCAGATGGGCGCAATACGTCGCAACCTATTACATTATTTTCAAACTTACAGAGTCTGCTTCATGGGTTGGAATTACAGCATTTGCTAATTTTGTTCCGATGCTAGTTGTCAATCCTTTAACGGGTTGGATTTCAGACAATCTAAATCGCCGAAATGTATTAGTTGCTACTAATCTTGTTGCTTCTTTTATGGCGGGATTGATGGCGATCGCTTGGGGTGCAGGTCTTAAGGAGCCAGGTGTATGGGTGGCTATTTTTTTTCTTAATGGGACAATTTCAGGACTTCTTATACCTGTTAGTCAAGCATTCGTGGCTGAGTGCGTACCCCAAAATCTTTTACGCAACGCAATCACACTGAACTCCACACAGTTCAACGCTGCGCGTGCTTTAGGTCCTGCTATCGGAGGTTTGATTCTCGGTTTCTCGGGACCAGGGTGGACTCTTGCAGCGGTAGTTCTCTTTTACGGGCCAATGCTCGTGTGCCTTTTACTAATGGAATCAGATGCTTTGATGAGCCCACAAGAGGAAAGTTTCAAAGCTGATCGAGAGCGACCGTCGGTTATTTCAGATTATAAGGAATCAGTTAGATACGTTCGCGGTTCACGTGGAATTTCGGCCGCCATTTTGACAATAGCTATTATTTCTACTTTTGGATTCCCTGTTGTTCAACAAATTATCGTTTTCGCAGAGGAAGTTTTCGAAGTTTCACCTTTCTTATTTGGTCTTTTAGGCTCTGCTCAAGGAATTGGAGCGGTATTAGCAGTTCCTCTTGTGACTGGTTATGTGAATTTCATGAAACCTTCCGTTCAACAGTTGATTGCAACAGTCGGTTACGGCTTTGCAGTTATGATTTTTGCTTTGGCTCCTTCCTATACAGTGGCTTTTTTCTCTCTGGGGATTTTGGGAATAATGCATTTAATATCAGCTTCAAATCTTAATTCAGTAGTTCAACTGCAAGTTGATGAAGAAATGCGCGGTAGGGTCATGGCGATTTATCTTGTGGGGGTATTAGGACCCGCACCTTTTGCCGGTTTAGCTATGGGATTGTTAGTGTCTGCATTTGGACCGCGTTTGGTGGTCGCATTGAGTGGGTCTATTTTGGCCTTTTTAGCTGTTGTCTTGTGGTTTCGAGGGAAATTTAGTGATTTAAATTCAACAACTTAGTTATTATCGTCTACCTCATTAATGTGTTTTTTACCAGTGTCACATTCGTCTAAAACTGGACACCATCTACACGGAATACCTGGTTTTAGTTCCGGAGTTTTTTCCATATAGGTAATTTCGACTATTCGCTCCACCCCTTGAGCAACCCTTCTGACAGTTGAATCTAGTAGATCCTCAGTTACTTTTTCCGGGACAAAATGTGCCTGGTCAAGGTAGTAAGAAGCCACAAGTCTGGGCGGTATTCCTATCCTAAGGGTTTCAACAAGAGCGTAATATCTGAGATCTTCATGATGTGTCGTATTGAAGCCACCAGTCTTAAAATCAACAATTACCTTTCCTGCCTTCTGACCTTCCGCTGCTCCTAGCGTTAAATCAACTTTCCCTGCGAGTATCAGGCGGTCATTGCAAAGATCGGCTCTCACTCGACTTTCAGCAACAGGTCGCCACGAAGG
>CATISD010000056.1 GCA_949538625.1 Acidimicrobiales bacterium AG-410-I20 | reverse complement strand
GTATTTAGATACGTCTCTGCTGCAGATTGTCCCGGCAAGGCGTATGCTTCGTCTGCAAGTCGAGTATGGAGAGCATTACGATCTAAATCTGAGTAAACAGCAACCGAAGTAATCCCAAGTTCTTGGCATGCCCTAATGACACGAACTGCGATTTCGCCTCGATTAGCGATTAAAACTTTTGAAAACACCCTCTTATGGTTACATAAATGAACGGCAACTCAAACCACCAAACATGGAAAGAATTGGAATTAATTGGTAAAAGCCTAATTAATACGAGATTTAGGGCCATTTACTATGTTCCACAAACAGGATCTACTAATTCAGATTTGCTTTCTCAAGCCAGCCAAGGAGCAGAAGATGGGCTGGTTTTAGCCACTGGACATCAATCAACAGGTAGAGGTCGGTTAGATCGACTTTGGGAAGCTCCACCTAGAACTAACCTCTTATTCTCTGTCCTCATTCAACCAAAAATCTTTCACCAAAGTTTTCAGTTACTTACTCCTGCTCTTGCATTGAGCCTTGTCAATGTGCTTGCCGGACACGGTGTAGATAGTCAAGTTAAATGGCCAAATGACGTCTGGTTGAGTGGAAAGCAACGAGGGAAAGTCGCCGGAATCCTCGCTGAATCAATAAAAGTAGAAGATCTCTCTCAGATGATTGTTATTGGAATGGGATGTAATGTGACTTGGCCAACTTCAAAAGACAACGTCCCGTTTAAGGCTGTGTCTTTAAAAGAAGTAGGCCTAGAGATAGAACCTAACGACCTATTGTGTGCGATCCTTCTAGAGTTTGAAAATCAACTTAGTAAATTAGAAAATCCAGATGGACCTGAATTGCTACGTAAAGAGTTGCTTGAAAAATCAGCAACTATTGGGAAAAGAGTTCTAGTTCAACAACATTCCGGCGATATAGAAGGTCAAGCAGTAGATCTAGATCCATCAGGGGCACTTATTATAAGCGATGGAGAAAAAGAATATTCCATCCTCGCTGGTGATGTCATACACCTACGTGAGGCGTAGTTTACGGATCTGGTTGAGAAGACTTAAGTTCGCTAAAAGCTTGATTAATCTTTTTGGTGACTGGCCCGGGACAGGAAGGAAGAACGACATCGTCAAATCTAGAAATTGGGCTTAGATCACGAGTGGAAGAAGTAAGAAAAGCTTCGCTGCAATAACTCAGTTCTTCTGGAGTTATATCACGTTCAATCACTTCTGCGATTTCTAAAACTAGTTCTCTTGTTATGCCTGCCAGACAGCCAGAGGAAAGTGGAGGGGTGACTAGTTCTTCATTAATGACAAGGAAAATATTAGTTCCAGTTCCTTCACATAGCAGTCCTCTTGTGTTCAAAAACAAAGCTTCATCGCAGTCTCGTTGGTGAGCTCTTTCAAGTGCTAAAACATTCTCAGCATAAGAAGTAGTTTTTAGTCCAGTTAGGGCCCCACGTTCGTTGCGAGGCCAAGGAACAATATGAATAGATTCAGATGGCGGCCAGATTTTTTTTCCTTGAGTAGCGACTATAAGAGTCCCTGGATTGTTTCCGCGGGCCGAACCAAGAACACCGGATCCACTAGACCAAGTAATGCGAATTAGCCCTGCTTCCGGATCAGCAAGTAACACCGTATCTATGGCTTCTTTGATCTTTTTTTCTTCTGGCGGTAAAAGCCCAAGCCCTTCAGAAGAATTTTTCAGTCGTTTCAAATGTCGTGTCAGGGCAAAAGGTTTCTTTTCATGAACTTGAAGCGTTTCAAAAACTCCATCTCCAACTATTACGGAGTGGTCATTAGGCAGGATCGCTCCCTCACCCGGTTCAATTAAAGAACCGTTTACCCATGAAACTCCAGAAACATCCATAGTTAGTAGCGTAGACGCGCCACCGGGTGAGGAATGGTCACTGATACCATTTCTTTGTGCCTTCTCTAGAACTCAAGAAATTCCGACGAACTTGGCCGCAGAGGACTCTTATTGTCTTCAGCCTTTCATTTGTCGCTGTTCTTATATTTGCGTCAGTGCGACTAAACAAGTTTGATGATGCAGTCGGAAGTATCGTACGTATAGAGGTTCCCTCAGGAGTCTTAGCTGAAATTCCAACTGAAGAACTTGAGATTCAAGAAAATTCTGATTCGCCATTTGTAGTCGCTAACCCAATTTTTTCCCGTAATTTTTTAATCATTGGAACGGATAGCGCTATTGGATTAGATCCCTCTGATCCTGCCTCTCATAGAGATCATCCAGAAGGGTATGCCTTAGCGGATGTAATCATGCTCGTACGAGTTGATCCGGTAAATAATTTGATCAATATGATGTCAATCCCTCGAGATCTTTATCTCCCTATTTATAGTCAGGGCGACTATATACGTGAAGAAAAAATTGCTTCAGCCATGCTGGTCGGAGGTCTAGAAAAAGGAGCTCCCACACTCGTAGAGACTGTTAGCGTCAACTTTGACGTACCAATCCATAATTTCGTTGTGATGGATTTTCTAGGCTTCGAACAACTCATTGATTTAATAGGTGGCGTTTCAATGTGGTTTGAACACCCGATACGAGATCTCTCCTCAAAATTATCTGTCAATAGTTCCGGATGTAGTGAGTTTGATGGAAGGACTTCCTTGGCATATGTGAGAAGTCGAAAATTAGAGGCTCTTGTTGATGGTTGGTGGCGTCGGGTCGGAGTTTCAAACGATATGGAACGAAATCAACGACAGCAAGAATTCATGATAAGAGTTCTAGAAGAGCTGGTTAACCAAGGCATATCAAGCCTTTTGACCGATGATGAGTTGCTTGAAGCAGCAATTGAAGTGGTTGTATTCGATGAACGGCTGACCTTGGGAGAGCTAGTTGACCTTGGTCAATCATTTGCGAGTGTCAGCACCGACCAAGTAATTCGACATGTTCTTCCGGTCATTGACGCACAAATTGGCGAGCTTTCAGTACTTCAAAAAGGCGAAGGCTGGCAGTCTGCATTTGACGTATTTCGCGGCTCGTATACTCTGGCGCAAAACGTTCCCATTCTTCTCGTCAATGCAAGAAATGATGGAATAGCCACAACGGTCGAAGACTACTTGACTGATGGCGGATTTATAGTCCAGACAGTACAAAGTGATCTTCAGAATGAAACTGTAATTCGTTCATCCCCTGAACAATTCGAAGAATCGGTTTTTGTAGGCCGAATAGTTACACCTGTTCCTAGATTTGAATTTGTTGATGGATTTTCTGGACCTGTGGAATTAGTACTGGGAGCAGATTTCCAAGGGCTTAACTGGCCACCAACAGCCACTGAAGAAATTGAATCAATAGCGGAAACCTATTTAGATTCAGGCATAGAAGAGAATGCATTTTCGGTATTTGGGTCTGAGGGTTCATTTACAATGAGTCCCAGAAGGTTACAACCCCGAACTTCTGTAGAAGGAGTGAATGGAATCCCTCCTGAGGGTGTTACTTGCGACTAAGGCTGCTCTTTCCATGGTGGCAGAACGCCAGGCTGGTCCGATAAAGAAAAATTTGTACTTTCTAAGGTCAGATTTGGAGAGTAAGCAGGATCATCGTTCAAATAATCTTTCCAAAGGCTAATAAACAAATCAGACTCTTTCGCTAAGCGCTCTCTTTGTCGCGGATGCTCATCGTAGCCGCGAGTTAACGACTCATGATGAGTTAACTCAGCGAATGGAGTCCACATTATTTGACGACCAGCTTCTCTTGCTCTTAGGCAGTAATCCACATCGTTGTAAGCAACCGCTAGTTCCTGGTTCATGCCTCCCAGTTCGTCCCACAGCTCTTTTGATGTCATCAAACATGCTCCGGTAACTGCAGCAACGCTATGCGCTATAGCCAGTCTGTTTCGGTAGCCAAAGTTTCCAATGGGAAAATATTTATGTGCATGGCCAAAAAGGCTCCCTAAGTTAGGACTCAACCCTGCGTGTTGAATGGTTTTGTCTGGGTAGCGAAGTAGAGCACCGACTACTCCTACACCTTCCCGGATGACATGCGAAACCAATTCTTGAATCCAGTCACTGCTTAGTACTTCTATGTCGTTATTTAGCAAGCATAAGTAGTCCCCAGTAGAGGCACTTGCTGCGATGTTGTTCATTAACGAAAAATTAAAATCTCCCTCAAACTTCAAAACCTTTGTGTCTCTTCTTTTGTTTATTTCTTCTAGAAACTCAATGGCACTTCTTTCGTCACTTTGATGATCAATGACAATGACTTCAAAATTCGAATAACTACTTGATTCGTAAATTCCACTTAAACAACGTTGAAGAAGACCTGTTTGATTCTTACTAGGAATCAGAATGGACACTTTCGGCTCTTGTTTTGGAAGAGGCCAATGAATGCGCCGCGTATTAGAGCTGAGTCCTTGAGACACGGAAATTTCATTGCTTACTCCATGGAGGTAGTTGGTGACCGTTGCGTCTAAATGAAATTGCTTATGTTGTTCAGGAACAGCGCTCAATACAAGAGGAAGACTGCTTATAATCTCATCACCAAAATCGGCATAAACGGTTAAAGCAATTTCAGTCAAATTCTTTAATTCGGAAAAATTCTTACCATTTCTAACTATTTCCGAAATAACAGAATGGTGAATAGCAAGAAGTGGTCCAACTCCTTCTCCGCCAAGAATAAGATCTAAATTCCACGGAGGATTAGCTCTTATGCTGGTAAAAACCTCTCCGTCTTTCTGAGCAGAATCAGGAATAATCATGAGCGCTTCTCGATTTCTTTCCGCATGGAAGGCAAGAGAAAAGGTAGTAGCTTTGTGAACTTCGGCTTCGGCGTCAAGAAAAATAAACCACTCTCCTTTGAGACTGGAAACCGCAGAGTCAAAGTCCTCTAAAAGGAGAGTTTCCAACACGGGGAGCCGCTGATCCTCAATCCCATTTGTTTCTTCTACGTTTTCATATTCACCGGAATTAACAAGAACAAATGAGAATGAAGGAAATTGATGAAGAGCGATTGATTCATCAATAAACACGAGGTCTTCCGAGTCCAAAGACATGAATCTTTCCATCCACTCATCAGGAGCAATAATCCCATCGCTAATGTTTGAGGCTAAAGGGGCTTGGTTATATCTTTGAATTAGGCGAGTTTGAAAACTCCTAAAATCTCTGGCCCGAATTATTTGTAAGACCGTTCTTAAATTCCGTCGCCGAACGCCTAACCTCAAAACATCAAATATGGCGGATATCACTACTCGGTTTAAAAGTCTTAATGGGTTAGAACGTCGAATGACGATCTGCACAGAAGTTAGTGTTAGCCCAGCGACTTCTATTTGTCTTTCCTCTGAAGCGAACTTAAAGATTTGATCAAAGTTTCCACTGCTATTTTTTCTAAAACGATTACGTTCTCCCTGGCCATCTGTGATGGACGCCCCAGATAAAAACTGATTTTCGACATTTGATTTAACAGAAACTCTATTCCAGCCTTTTACGTTTTTAGGTGTAGTAACCCTGAGTAGATCTGAAGGAGTAGATGAAATTAGTTCAATTGCATGCTTTCTCTTATTGATTTGCTTCCACTCAAAGTTCTCCATAGAAGGAGGGTATCTGCCAAAGTCTCTCCCTTTCGTCGTCGGGTACCTTTAGCCGGTATACCGTGGTAAGGGATGAGTTTATTTAAGTCATGGTACAGCAAGGAAAATAATGAATTTTCAGCCCCATTTAGCAGTTAATTTATTGTCAATTGTGCCCGGACGCATCGGTGGCGCAGAAGAATATGCAGTAAGAACCCTGCTCGCTTTTTCTAAGCACGGATCATCAGATATTCGCCCAATTTTGTATACAGTCAACTCTTTTGAGCGAGCGCACCCAGAGCTGGCTGAAAACTTCGAGATCGTTTCTTGCCCCATAGATGGAGCAGTCCGTTCTCGACGAGTCTTTGCAGAATCAACTTGGCTGAAAAACAAGACTAAATCAGCAATTGCAGTACATCACCTAGGTGGACGGCTGCCTTTTCGAACCAACAAACCGTCGGCTGTTACCATTCATGATTTGCAGCCACTAGATCATCCTGCAAATTTTTCTCCAGTCAAAGCAGCGTATTTGTCGTGGGCTATTCCTAGATCTATTCGTCGAGCAGACACTGTGGTAGCGGTTAGCGATTATGTAGCGGAACGTATCCGAACAGGGTTTCCGATTAATCCTGAAAAGGTATTTACGGTCTCTTCTGGAGTTCAAGAAATAGCTAAGCAACCTGCTGAACCAAACGTAACTCCAGTGATTCTTTATCCTGCAGCGACTTACCCGCATAAGAATCACTTAGTGCTAATTAGGGCATTTGAAGACATCGCAGATCGCCATTTGGAAGTTCAGTTGATTCTGACTGGGGCTGCTGGGAGAGCAGAACCAGAGATTGTAAAGGCTATTGAACAGTCACGGCATGTGGATCGCATTGAACGAACTGGACGGGTTTCACCTGAAGTTATGAAAAAAATTATAGAAACAGCAGCCGTCTTAGCTTTTCCTTCAACTTACGAAGGATTCGGACTCCCAGTTCTTGAGGCAATGGCAGCTGGAGTGCCTGTTGTTGTTAGCTCAGGTACACCCGCCGAAGAGATTCTTAGCGAACCAAATTTGACGGTTCATCCCGAAGACACTCAGGGATGGGCGCGCACACTCGAAAAAGTGATCCTCAATAAACAGGAACGTTTTGATGCTGCATCACATGGAATAATGAGAGCGGAGAAATACAAATGGGAAAATTCGGCCGAACAACTAGAAAGAGCTTGGCATCAACTTTTATCAAGAAGTAATCAGTAAATGCGGCTCCTAGTTATTTCACCACATTTAGAACCAGACACCGCTCCAACTGGTGTCATTATTTCCGCACTATTGGAAGAACTAAGTCAAGCAGGCATAGACATTCATACGATTACTTCTTTGCCTTGGTACGAAAAACATGAAGTAGTTAAAGAGTGGAAGAAAAAAGGTATACGCCGTTTTGTTAGAACTGATACTGAGAAATATGGGAAAGTTACTCGCTGTTATCCCTTTCCTTCTTCAAAAAATTCTTTATTTGCAAGAGCATTAGGCTTTGCGGGGTTTACAACTTTGACTGCAATGCCCGCTTTGCTTAATCAAACAAAGTTTGATGCTGTAATTACGATTTCTCCTCCTCTAACTCTTGGTCTCGTTGGATGGATGGCTTCTCGAAGACACCGATGTCCACTTGTGCTCAACATCCAAGACATATTTCCTGACGTGGCGGTTCAAGTCGGAGCGATAAAGTCGCCTCGCTTAATCAGCATTTTTAAAAAGTTAGAACTTTTCTGTTACAAGAGAGCCGACGCTATTTCAGTTCTCTCTCAGGATCTAGCGGAAAATGTGAAATCAAAAACTGGATTTGATGATTCAAGAGTGGTGGTCATTCCAAACTTTGTTGATACCGAAAAGATCCTTCCTTCAAGTCAAGACACGACTTACCGAGCAGAACTTGGGTTAGGTGGCCGGGTAGTAATTATGTACGCAGGCAATCTTGGTCATTCTCAGTCCCTAGATTTACTTATTGAGGCCGCTAACCGTCACCAAAGCCGAGACGACGTTGTATATGTAATTAATGGTGGAGGAGTAGCCGCTAAGGAACTAGAGCAAAAAGCAAAAGATCTTCCGAATCTTGTATTAACAGGCTTTCAACCAATTGATCGCCTTCCCGAGGTGCTCGCATCCGCAGACATTCACGTCGTGTTACTAAAACAGGGGCTAGGGACAAGCAGCCTTCCATCAAAAATTTATTCTATATTTGCAGCAGGCCGACCAGCTGTCGCAAGTGTGGACCCTGAAACAGAACTATCAAGAGTTCTTTCTGAAACAAAAGCAGGGGTAGCAGTAAAACCCAAGGAGGTTGAGGAGTTTGTCGCAGCTATTGAAAGATTGATTGACAATCCGGAGGAGAGGACC
Source organism: Acidimicrobiales bacterium AG-410-I20 (assembly GCA_949538625.1). Classification (GTDB taxonomy): domain Bacteria; phylum Actinomycetota; class Acidimicrobiia; order Acidimicrobiales; family MedAcidi-G1; genus MedAcidi-G2B. Next base: position 13,223 of record CATISD010000056.1, on the reverse strand, counting down.
GAGATGGGAGCCATGGGAAGATTATGGATAGAGAAGCAACCCACGGCAAAAATTGTTGCAGAAGTCTATAAAGACTTACTTGAACGTTTGAATAAGTAGCGCTTATAACGCAATAACGAACTAAACCATTGTTTATACCTGTAACGTAAAGCACTATGGCACGTGGAGAATCAGGTAAAAAAGTAGCCCGCGCTGCTCGTGTCGGCGGGACTAGCGGTAGTGGGGAAAGAAGACCAATTGGCTATCCGATAGCGCTTACCTTGGTTCTAGTTCTTGGACTGCTTTTAGTTGTATGGTCACGTAATTCTAGAGAGGCCACCTCGGCTCCTCGAGTAGGAGACCATTGGCACTCCGCTTACGACATTTATGTATGTGAAGATTGGCGCGGAAAGATAGTAAATGAAACAGATCCAAACGGTATACACACCCATGGTGATGGGCTCATGCATATTCACCCGTTCAACTCCGAAGCATCTGGTAAAAAAGCAGATTTTGGCCAATTCTTTGGCGCCTATGGAGGTTCAATAAATGACTCTTCTCTCCAGTTAGACACCGGAGAAGTTATTTCTGAAGGTCAAGATTGCAATGGGCAACCAACAGTTCTTAAAGTCGCACGTTTTGATGCTCAAGACAGGGATCGTGAACCTGAAATCATCACAGAAGGAATAGCTGACATCAGATACTTGAAGAACCTTGAAGCATTCACCATTGCGTTTGTTCCAGAAGGCGTTGATCCGCCTCCACCTCGACCTGAACGTTATACGTTCTTAGAAACTGTTGACCCTCGAGCAATACAGTCAAGTGATTTGAACGTAGTCACTACTACATCCGAAGGATAAGAGACGCCGTGAGAGCGGTTGTGCTTGTAGGGGGGTTTGGTACCCGTCTAAGGCCGCTGACTCTTAATATGCCAAAACAAATGCTCCCCATAGTTGGTAAACCAATGATTGAGCACGTTGTAGAGAACCTAGCAAGCCATGGGATTACAGAAGTCGTTCTGTCCTTAGGCTTCGCGCCAGACGTTTTTCAATCGGCTTATCCAGAAGGGCATTGCAATGGAGTGCCAATCCACTATGCAATTGAGCCCGAGCCTCTAGATACAGCTGGAGCGATTCGTTTCGCAGCAGATTCGGCAAATATTCAAGAAACCTTTCTCGTTCTTAATGGAGACGTCTTAACTGATTTAGACATACAGGATTTGATTTCGTTTCATAAAGAGGTAGATGCAGAAGCATCAATCCATCTCACAACCGTTGACGATCCTTCACGCTATGGCGTAGTTCCAACAGATGAAAGGGGTCAAGTTCTTGGATTTATCGAAAAACCTTCAGCAGAGGAATCTCCAACAAACTGGATTAATGCCGGCACCTACATTCTCGAACCCTCAGTTCTCAATCGAATAACTCCAGGGGGAAGAGCGTCAATAGAAAAGGAGACATTTCCTAGTCTTGTTTCAGATTCTCGACTTTTTGCCTTCCAATCAGAAAGCTACTGGATAGATACCGGCACTCCAGCTACATACATTCAAGCACAATTAGATCTTCTTAAAGGAGGTGTACGTGGTTTTGCAAATAGCGGAGTAGACCCAACAGCAGTTATAAGCGGAGTGGTGGAGCGCTCAGTTATTGGAGCCGGAGCAGTAGTAGAAGAAGGTGCTCAGGTGACTGGATCAGTGATACTAGAAGGAGCGCGGGTAGAGCGAGGTGCAGTTATTTCTGACTCAGTTATAGGGTTTCAATCTTCAATAGGTCAAAACGCAAACATCACTTCTTTCTCAATTATTGGACATGGTGTTAATGTTCAAGAAGGGGAAGAAATCACTGAAAGTACTCTGGCTGAATGACGAATAGGGATATTTCAATCGTTACTGGCGGAGCAGGATTCATCGGGTCGTCTTTAGTGGACCGCTTACTTGCTATCGGAAACAAGGTTGTGGTCATTGATGATTTTTCGACTGGACGTTTGTCTAATCTTGAAGAGTCTCGGACGGATGATGAAGAAAGGCTTCAAGTTATTTCTCTTGACGTTCGTGACAGCGGGGTCACTGAAATCATTGCGGATCTAAAACCCGGCACCATATTTCACTTAGCAGCTCAAGTTGATTTAAGACACTCAGTTAGTGATCCACTTTTTGATGCTGAGACAAATATCTTGGGAACATTGCGAGTTTTAGAAGGAGCTCGTAAAAGTAACGCTAACAAAGTGGTAGTCGCTGCAAGTGGCGGAACCCTTTACGGGGCCCAAGATTCAGGACTTTTACCCTTTAAAGAGTCATTGAGTCCTAACCCCGGAACTCCTTATGGAATATCTAAAGCGGTAACTATGAATTACCTTTCCGCTTATGACGATTTGTATGGTCTAGATGGAACGGCCCTAGCGTTAGCGAATGTTTATGGGCCTAGGCAAGACCCACATGGTGAAGCTGGGGTAGTGGCAATTTTTGCTGGGCAGTTATTACGCGGAGAAAAGTCCATAATTTTTGGGACAGGCGAACAGACTCGTGACTTTGTTTACGTCGATGATGCGGTTGATGCTTTTATAAAAGCATCAGAAATAAAAAAAACAAAGTTCTGTAATGTGGGAACAGGTACAGAGACTTCAGTAAATGATCTTTACCAAGTCATGTCGTCTTTAATTGGGAGCTCATCACAGCCGGAATACCTCCCGTCTCGCAAAGGAGAGTTGGAACGATCAGCTCTTGACCCAACTTATGCCAAAGAAACATTGGACTGGCATTCATCCACCTCTCTTGAAGAAGGTCTTCTACGCACTATTGAGTGGTTTAAAAAGAATTAACGGAAAAGGTCTTCATTTGGGTTGCGTAATAAATCATCTTTTACGCTGCCATCGCCAAACCATTCTGGTTCAACTCCGCGTAAAATCGCGACAGGAATACCTGTTGACTTTCCCATAACCAGTTCAGCAGCAGAAGCTAGTTCATCTGCAACCGCTACTTCAGTAACTTGCAGTTCTCTTCCCAAAGCATCAGTGGTGCCACGTAAATCAACTACCGGTAGCAATCCTGCAGATCCAATAGCTACATCTGTTACTCCTCGACGCCATGGGCGCCCAAAAGTGTCGCTAATAATCACTGCGACATCCAGTGAATAACGATGAGAGAGAGCGTCTCGTATTCTTCGTGCGGATTTATCTGAGTCAACCGGCAACAAAGCAGCCTGCCCTTGCTCAACATTAGAGAGATCAATTCCAGCATTTGCACAAATGAATCCATGCTTGGTTTCTGAAATAATTAAGTCACCTCTTCGACGTAAAATTCGGACAGACTCCTCTTCAACGAGAGGCTTATGTCCTATTTCTGGGTCTATTTCAACTAACCGGTCTTCGGCTTTAGAAACAATTTTTTGAGTTACGACCAAGACATCACCATCAAGGATCTCATTTTGAGTGTCTTTACAGGATTGGAAAATCAGTTCGGTTAAGTCATCACCAGGTTTAATCTCAGGAAGACCAGGAACAGGAAAGATATTAAGCATTACTAAACATCTAACACAGTTGAGGCCAGAGATGCAGAAACCGAGGGCGAACTCATTACTGTGTCGGTTACCAAGCAACGCATTCCTAAAGATTCAATTGACTCTTTGTAAGTTTCGTCAGCTTTATCGATTACTAAAGTCGCCGCAAGATCTTTATAGAGGAGTGCTATACCTAGAACCGAAGGTTCATGTCCAAGTTCACGCATCATACGGTCAGCTGGGCCTTTCAAGGCTAACCCGTTGATTATTGGTGAAATTGCCACAGTTGATTCACGCCTAGATTTGATAGCGGAATTAATCTCATCGATTGACAATATCGGTCCGATAGAAACAATTGGGTTTGATGGAGCAATAACAATTTTTTCTGCTGCATGAATAGATTCAATTACGTCAGGGCCCGGTTTCGCTTGCTGGGATCCTTCAAATCGGACACTTTGGATAGGAACAGTGTGCTTTAGTTTTACAAAATACTCTTGAAAACTTATTTCGTTCCCGCTTTCAGTTAGCGTGACAAAAGTAGAAACCTTACTGTTGCTCATAGGCAGTAATTTGACTTCAATCCCAAATCTGCAAGCAATCTCAGCGGTGATCTCTGTCAGGGAACACCCTTCGGACAATTTGCTAGTTCGAAAGAGGTGAGTCCCGAGATCTTTATCTCCTAGTTGAAACCAAGTGGCGCCCCCGAGAAAATCTAAAGACTTCATCACATGCCAGGATTCTTCAATGATGCCCCACCCTGTTTCAGGGTTATCAACCCCCGCGAGTGAGTAAGTGACCGTATCTATATCTGGAGATATGTGTAACCCATGCAAAACAACGTCATCTGCTGTGTTTATTATTGCTTTTAACTCGCTTGGGTCTTTGACGAGGCTTAACCCCTTAAGGAAACGAGCAGCTCCTACTCCACCAGCAAGGGTGACAATCATATTTGCTTCGGGTTGTTTTTTAGTAATTGCATATCTGAATCAACCATGCTTGTTACTAAATCAGCAAAACTTGTTTTGGGAGCCCATCCCAATTCTTTCTTAGCGAGAGAAGCATCTCCAACAAGAAGATCAACTTCGGCTGGCCTAAAGAACCTTTCATCAACAGTCACATGGTCTTCATATGAAAGGTTCACATGGTTGAAGGCTAATTCTAAGAATTCTCTGACGGAGTGAGTTTCACCCGTACAAATAACAAAATCTCCTGGACTTTCTTGCTGGAGCATCAGCCACATTGCTTCAACATAATCTCCGGCAAATCCCCAGTCGCGTTTAGCATCTAAATTACCTAAGGAAAGCGAGTCTGCTTGTCCAAGAGCGATTTCTGCAACTCCATGAGTAATCTTCCGAGTGACGAATTCTAAACCGCGACGAGGGCTCTCATGATTAAAGAGAATTCCTGAACTTGCGTGAAGGTCGTAACTTTCACGGTAGTTCACAGTTATCCAGTGGCCATAAACTTTAGCAACGCCGTAAGGGCTGCGTGGGTGAAACGGGGTTGACTCCGTCTGTGGGACTTCATGGACTTTCCCAAACATCTCGCTTGAACTAGCTTGATAGAAACGAATACTTGGATTAACGACTCTAATTGCATCAAGCAACCTCGTTACTCCAAGCGCTGTAGTTTCTCCAGTAAGAACTGGTTGGGTGAAAGAAGTTTGAACGAATGATTGTGCCGCCAGATTATAAACTTCTTCTGGCTTATGAGATTCAAGTGCTTCCACCAAAGACATTTGGTCTAGAAGGTCACCTGGAACAAATTCTATGTCATCCATTAAATGGCCGATCCGTTCGTAGTTCACAGTCGAACTTCTTCTAACCATTCCGACTACTTTGTATCCCTTGGAAAGAAGCAACTCAGCCAAATAGGAACCATCTTGCCCAGTGATGCCGGTTATTAGTGCCTTTTTACTCATTTCCATTCCCTAGATTTCTCTTAGTTCTTTTGATGGGATCAATATCTTCCATAGTCATTCTGCCAAGGAAAGTTGCAAACGCCAGTATTCAAGTAAATCAGAAAGAGTTTGATCCAAAGGAATTTCTGGTGACCATCCGGTATCTTCTCGGATCTTTGATGGGTTTCCACGTAGGTCTGGTAGATCTATTGGCCTAAGAAGACTTGAATCGACGACTAATTCCATTGGCGATTTCGAAAGACTTAATAGTCTCTCAGCAACTTCTTCAATACTTGTAGATAACCCGCTACACACGTTGTAGGCCTCGCCTGCTTTCCCTTCAAGTGCTAGCAAGCGGTAAGCCCGAACAACATCTCGTACGTCAGTGAAATCTCGGCGAGCAGTTAAGTTCCCAATAGATAATTTAGTGATCCCGTTAATTTCGTTATGTGCAATTCGAGCTGCGAGGGCTGAACATACAAATTTCTCACTTTGGCCAGGGCCTAGATGGTTAAAAGCGCGTACACGAATTACTTCTTGATCATGACCGAGGTAGGCCTGAAGGGCCAATAAATCAGCAGCAGCTTTAGAAGCAGAATAAGGAGAGACAGGTCTAAGGGGCGTATTTTCGTCTAAAGGTAGTTCTTTGGAATCAACAATGCCATAAATATCAGCGCTCGTTACTGTTACAACTCGAGTGTTGCCACCCAAGGACCGAGAAGCCATCAGAATGTTTAGTGTGCCTTCGGTGTTTGATTTAAATGTTTCAGCAACATAATCCCATGACCGGCCAACATCAGCTTGTCCAGCCAGGTGAAAAATAACATCAGGAGCAGCCCTATAGATCAACTCTGTAAACCCATCTAAATCATTTAGGTCAGGTCCACCAGAAACAATGTCCGTCTTAATGACATCATCCCCGGATTCTTCCAAGTGCCTAATAAGGTGGTTACCAACGAAACCGCCAGCTCCAGTAACTAATGCTTTCATTAGCGAGAAAGTGTATAGATTTGTATCACAGAAGAAACTGTACGCCAGACTGCCTCCCTCAACACCCTTAGTAGCGCTAAGGTCCGATACAAGTGAAAGTTTTGAAAGAGCCAAACCAATCTGAAGAATTAGTTCCAACTACTTCTGGGGACGTTTTTGTTCCCAAAGTTCAGTTAGTTTTGGTGACCCACAACCCCGGAGAATGGTTTGAAGAGGTGCTCCTAGGGATAGCGGAACAAGACTACGCATCTCTTGAAGTGACTGTAGTGGATACAACTAGACGTGCAGTTATAGAAGAAAAAGTAAAGTCACTACTGCCTCAAAGCAGAGTTCTGCATTTGAAGAGATCTCCTGGATTTAGTGCCCTTACCCCACAGAATTTAATTGCATCTGAAAAAGATCTTTTTTATTTCTTCATCACTGACGATCTTGTGCTTGATGCAACAGCGGTTCGTCGTGTAGTTGAATCAGCTTTAGAACTAAATGCAGGGATAGCAGGCCTAAAAGTTTTAGGTGGAGAAAACACAGAATTTCTCCGTGAAGTTGGATCTTCGATTGATAGGTATGGCACTACTGTTCCTCGGCACCAAATAAATGAGATTGACCAAGGCCAATACGATGGGAGAAAAGAGGTGTTTGCCTCGTCCTCTTCAGCGTTCTTAGTGCGAAGAGATTTATTTGAAACAATTGGCGGATTTGACCCACTATTAGGTCTAGTAGACGGCCATACAGACCTGTGTTGGCGTGCACGACTATTGGGCGCAAAAGTTGTTGTAGCGCCCAATGCTGTAGGTCGAAGTGTAGTTACTGCCGAACGGCAGGAGAGAATACGGCGGCGGCGTGTTGACTCTGTCCGGTTTGGACCTCGGCATCGGATAAGGATGATTTGGGCGAATCAGAAGATCTCTAAAGCAGTACTCCTTTCATTAGAACTTTTATTTCTCACTATTTTCGGAACAATCTATGGACTGGTTCGGGGAAAGTTCCGACATGCTCAGTCTTTATTAAGTGCATGGATTTGGAACTTCCGTCATTTGCCTAGTGTCCGAACTCGACGTTCATTTATTTTCAAGAAAAATACAGCCACAAGTACTCCTGAAGTTCTTTTTGATGATGTGGCTGCAAATTCTTTTAGAAGAGCAGTTACTGGCAAAGGACCTGAAGAACAAAAGAAAGAATCGAGTATTTCTACACGGTTACAAAATTTCTGGTTGGCTTTGTTTGGACCAGGGGGACTAGCGCTTCTATTTGGTATTGCAGTTCTAGGGTTCGGGTCACGACACTTGCTAACCAGAGGTCTTCCAGCAGTTGGCAGATTTCAACCGATCCCAGAAAATTCTCTAGATCTTTTTCATTCCTGGTGGGCAGGTTGGAGGTCGACAGCTGGAGGAATCATTGATAAAGGGATTGACGGGTTAGCTCTCCTTGGTGGTTTGGGATGGATTCTCCCCTTTGATCTAGAAGTAGTAATGGCGATTGCAGTTTTGGCTGTATTCCCGATTGGAGCAATGGGAATATGGCAGTTAGTCCAGCCGATTGGAGGAGGAAGATCGCGGGCAGCTGCTGTGACTATGTATTTAGCCATTCCAACGCCTTATCATGCAATAGCTGAAGGAAGGTTTAGCCCTCTAGCTATCTATGCTTTGCTTCCTTGGGTCATTCATCGGCTTTCGCTAGCCCAAGGAGTTGTTCCCTATGGCGACAAAGGAGGCGACCCTGGTCCAGGAGCAATAATTAGGAATTTCTGGTCTGACGTTACAGCTTCGGGTCTACTTTTGGCGCTTGCGATGGTCTTTGAACCATTAATTGTTATCCCAACTGCAATAGCAGTTGCGGCTTTGTTGATAGGAAGTCTTTTTGCTGGAAGTTTTGCAGGATTACTTCGTCTCGTACTTGTATCTATTGGTATGTCAGCGATAGCAGCTGCAGTTCATTTTCCTATCGTCACTGATCTAATAGACGGACGTCCACTGGAATCATGGCTAGTTTATGACAACTGGCCTGTTGGAGCAGTGGGCCCTGAATCTCTTCTACGATTTGATACAGGAACATTTGGAATTTCAAATTTGGCTTGGGTCTTCCTAGCGATTCCCACTGTTTCGTTACTAGGAACTAGTGGTTGGCGTCTCGCTGTAGTAGTGCGGTCTTGGTTTTTAATTATTGGGGGCTTTTCCGCTGTCTATTTCGTTGATCAAGGATGGCTGTCTAGCCAGGCACCTTCAGCAGAATTACTCATAGTTCCAGCGGCTGTCGGAGTTGCCTTGGCCTCTGCAGCTGGAATTTCATCTCTTGGTCAAGAGTTGATGGTAAACACAAAACGACGAAGATATATCACAGCTTTTTTATTTACTGGAGCGCTTACATTGGCAGTCATACCTGTTGTGCTTGCTTCTTTTGAAGGTAGATGGGGCTTACCCGAGAAAGATTTTTCAGACACCGTGCCTTATTTGTTAGGAGAAGAGGATGTAGAAGGTCTATCAACTGATGCACCAACGAGTCGTGTGCTCTGGATTGGCGACCCAAGCTTGTTGCCTGCTGCTGGTATAGAGATCCAAAATGGCATCGGACTAGCGCTCACAGATGGCTATCCAAGTGTGAATGATCAGTCTTCCTATGAAGAATCAAAATCATCAGTAATCACAGGCTTGCGTAATTCAGTGATAGCTACATTAAGAGGCGACATTAGTCGTCTTGGGGAACAGGTCGGAGCATGGGGAGTGAGTCATATAGTGTTGATAGAAAGGTCTGCTCCTATCCCTTATGGAGACATTGCTATCCCTTTGCCTGATGAGTATTTCCCCTCGTTTACTCGACAACTAGATCTTGAACGGGTGGAAGGCTTGAATGGGTCTATAGAAATTTTCCGCAACACAGCAGTCGAATCCATCCATGCTGTTGTCAGAGATGGAACTGGACGGTCTGTACCTGCAATTGTGGAGGGGGCTGGTTACGCCTCTTTCAAAATTCAATCTATTGTAGATGGATCGTATCGTTGGAGACTGGGTCCAGTTGAATATTGGGAATTTGTTCCTATATCGGGATCTTCTGGTGAAATAATTCTTAGTCCGTTAGGTGAACCTACGGTTCGAATGGCTTCTGGATCCATCGGTCAACTTAACTTAAATCAAAATGATGACAGCTCTGATCGACTAGTCCAACTTGTCGTCCTAGTGGTTGTTGTCTTATTTACAAGTTGGTCTCATTCTGAACGAAAGAAACAAATGATATGAATGCAGTTCGCCTCCCTGCACTAGTTGTTGTTGTTGCACTATTAGTTGGGGCCTTTGTTTTCAAAGCACAGGATAAGCAAGAGAATTCACGAGTTGACGATCCAATAAGTTACTCGGAGCTATCTTTTGATTCTTCAGCGGAGAAAGCATCAGGAGATGTTTGGTTTTGTATTGGGCCGACAAACAAACTTGATGGGGTAAGTGACCAAGTCATAACTATTGTCAACTTACGTCCGAAAATCACTGAGGGTCTCAAATTGAGTGTTTCTGGTAGCGATGGGAGTTTGACAGAACGATCTATACAGGTTGAAGCACAAGGGGTCCTAGAGATTCTCACCAGCCAAGAAGGAGACACTGCTTCATATGTAGGAGTCACTATTGAGGCACCTCAAGGCGGAGTGCTGGTAGAGCAGCACTTACAAGCTGCCGATTTCTCAGGAATTGATCAAAGACCTTGTGTCACAGCTACTTCATCTTCTTGGGTCGTGCCATGGGGGACTACTGAACGCCCAGGGGCTCAACAAACGCTGTTACTTTACAATCCATTCCAAGCAACTGCAGTAGCAGATTTACTTTTTGTCGGGAATCAAGGATTACGAGAGACTCTTGACTCTCAAGGGGTCGTCATACCTGGCCGCTCTGTAGTGGCTTATGATCTTGCCGAACGTATTCCAGACGCTGCTTTGCTTTCTTCGTATATAGAGGTTCGCTCCGGACAACTTGTAGTTTCCGGAATCACGATTGCAGATGGAACAGCTCCGTCAGGAATAAGAGGTTTCAACGCAAGTTATGGTTCTCCTGAAATTGGAGGAGATTTATTCCTTCCCGGTTCTGATGGGGAAACATTTACAGGAACAGTCGTGATAGTGAATCCGAGTGAATTAACAGTTGAAGGAGAGTTGGTGGTGAGGCCTACTAACCCTGAAGTATTCGTTGAGCCGGTTGGTTTTGTGCTGCGAGCAGGACAACGAGAAGAAATTCGACTTTCTGATTACAACCGGTTCGAAGGTATCGGCCCTTATTCGCTTTATATTCGGAGCCTAGACAATCCAAGTTTGTCTGCTTCGTATATTCGTCAATTCTCAGATCAGGAACTATCTATAGAATCTTCAACTTCATCATCTACTGGATTTAATACTCTGTCGGCGATCGGATACGGATCCACTCATTGGTTCTTGAATGTGTCAGGATCTTCTGGGAATCCCGCCGCAGTGACTCTCTTTAATCCAAGCTTAAAAAGCATCTCATCGGTAACTCTTTTAACTGAACAAGATATGAATTTGCCTGACCCATTTGAGCTTGACCCTGGCGATCGAGCAACATTACAGATCGATATAGAAGCGTTGATTGAAGTTCAGTCTTCTTCTCCAGTAATTGTGGTGAGGGAGTGGCTAGGGCCAGAGGGCTGGACTAATGCTTATGGAGTTTCCGTAGAGAATTCTGTTCTAGCAATAGAGCGTTAGCTTTTCTGGTGAAAAAAAGAAATCCCCGCAACTCAGCGTGAGAGCCTTGTTACGGGGTTTCGTTGTTATTCCATAAAGGAGTAACTCCATCAAACTTAGGCATATAAAACGCTTCATGTCTAATTGGGCGACCAGAAATAAATAAAAAGTTTTATTTTTGGAATTTCCTAGTTGCTTAGTTTTAGGCGTCTGTGTCGTCTAATTCTCGAAGTTCTGCTAACGATGACCATAATTCGGAAGAACTCACAGGGCCAAGGAAATGAGACCTCACCACGCCTTGTGTATCAATAAGAGCGACTAGAGGTACAGCCTCAATTTTGTAGCGATCATGCAACTCTTTATCTTTTTTTGCTTCTACTTCTTGGACAGCGACTTGGCTGCTAGTAAGAGGAGCAGCTTTGGCTACTACCTCAGAGCATGTATTACAGGAAGAAGAAGTAAATACAGCGACTAACCAAGGGGTCTCAGGAGAAAGAAAGTCGTTTCGGTTGACTTGATCAGGTATCGACCATCCGGTCCTTATAGGGGCATCCGATGTGCGGCGTTGAAACCTGTATGCAAGAAGTCCTGCAACGGAAGCTATTAGAAGTAGTAGGTAGAACCGATCCACGTTAGATCAGTCAGCGTGAGAGGGTTCTGTAGATGGCTCCGGCGACTGATCCGTGCTCTCCGCAAGATTAGTAAGCCTCATGACTTCTTCACCAGAAATTGTTTCATGTTCCAATAGGGCTCTTGCTATTAGATCTAGTGCATTGCGATTTTCTTTAAGAAGAGTTCTACAGCGATCTTCCTGATTATGAAGAATGTTTTTTACCTCTTCATCGATCTCTCTGGCTGTATCATCGCTGTAATCACGGCTATGCATGAGATCATCACCAAGAAAAACTTGATTTTGGCTACCCCAAGCCATCGGACCGATGCGATCACTCATTCCCCATTCGCGAACCATCTTTCTTGCAAGTTCAGTTGCACCTACTAGATCGTTTTGCGCACCTGTTGAAGTGACTCCAAAAACTAACTCTTCAGCGATTCGTCCTCCCATGCGTACTACTAGAGAATCTTCGATGTAGTCCTGACGGTAGATGTGACGTTCTTCTTCTGGGAGTTGCATTGTTACCCCTAAAGCCATTCCGCTTGGGATAATGGTGACTTTATGAAGAGGGTCGGCATTGGGAAGTACCGCTGCGCAAAGGGCGTGCCCGGCTTCATGGTAAGCAATAGCTTCTTTTTCTGCTGATGTGAGAGCCATTGATTCACGTTTTTGACCCATCAGGGTTCTATCTCGGGCTGCTTCAAAGTGTTCTGCTGATATAGCGTCTTGTGAACTTCGAACAGCGATGAGAGCAGCTTCATTAATAAGGTTTGATAAATCGGCTCCACTCATTCCTGGTGTTCCTCGTGCCACAAGATCAAGATCAACATCTTCAGAAAGGTTCTTCCCCTTTGCGTGGACCCCGAGGATTTCACGGCGATCTTCAAGCTCTGGTAAAGGGACTACTACTTGTCGGTCGAATCTTCCTGGTCTTAATAAAGCAGGGTCAAGAATGTCGGGACGGTTAGTTGCTGCAAGCATGACTATTCCTTCACTTGCTTCAAAACCGTCCATTTCGGAAAGCATTTGATTTAGGGTTTGTTCTCTCTCATCGTGTCCGCCTCCGAGCCCAGCGCCTCGTTTACGACCAATAGAGTCAAGTTCATCAATAAAAATAATTGCTTTGCCCATTTTTCTGGCCGTTTCAAAAAGGTCGCGAACTCGACTCGCTCCCACGCCAACAAACATTTCCATAAAATCTGACCCAGACACTGAGAGGAATGGAACTCCGGCTTCTCCAGCAACTGCTCGAGCAATAAGTGTTTTGCCGGTACCTGGAGGGCCAACAAGTAGCACCCCTTTTGGAACTCGGGCACCAATTTCGGAGAATTTTTCTGGTTCCTTTAGAAAATCAACGACTTCTCTTATTTCTTGTTTGACCCCCTCGTATCCAGCTACGTCTTCGAAAGTAGTTCCGGGTTGCTCTGAAGAGTATGACTTTGCTTTGGATCGGCCAATAGACATCATCCCACTCATTTGGCCTTGAGCTCGGCGGTTAATCCACCAGAAGAAAAGAATAATTAAAGAGACCGGCAGCAGAAGAGGAAGCCATGTTTGGAAAAATCCTGGTTGTGG
>CATISD010000055.1 GCA_949538625.1 Acidimicrobiales bacterium AG-410-I20 | reverse complement strand
CGAAGCCCCACAGCCCTCGGCTGACTATCCTTACCGGGTTTTCACCGGTGTCCGAGAGGATTCGTTTTTCCAAACTGGGCAACGTCAAATTAAAGTGCTCCGCAAGCGCACACCGGTGCCACGTTTCTTCGTTCATCCTGAAGATGCAGAGCGTGACAGCCTCTCTGATGGTGACTGGGCAGTTCTTGAGACCGAAACTGGACAGGTACAAGCCATGGTAGCTGTTCAAGAGTCAATGAAACCTGGCCATCTACGTGTTCCTCATGGCTGGTGGTACCCAGAGATGCGGGGCGAAGGCCAGGAACTTTCCGGTGCATTTGTCAGCAGTGACGCTGTGCTGTGTCCTGACGAACCCGAAAACCTTGACCATGAACAAGGTATTCCACACTTCAAGGGCTTTCCGGGTCGCCTGCGTCGAATTGACGGCCCACCCGCTGGAATTGATCCAGAAATGTTAGATCTACTATGAACAAAGAAGAAATCAAAGCGATAAAAAAGGCTGAACGTCGTTCGAAAATGATGACGCGTCTAGCCAACCGTACTTTTAGTAAAGACCCGAAATTTCTTGATCGCTTGGCCATGAAGAATCTTACTAAAAGGGCCGGATCTGCCCCGAACAACGATCCAGAACTTGATCACGATGGCCCAATCAAAGCCTTTGAATAAAAAAATTACTCAACAGATTCAGATTTCAGTTTGTTCAAAGTCTGTATTAGTTCCCTACCTAGAAGCACAATGAAGAACTGTAAGACGCTAAATCCTGCCATAGTCGCCCCGCCCGCTGTTCCGTAGTGGAAGCTCACTACAAGACCGACAACTACTGCCATGACACCTAGCAATATCGATACGAACATTATTCCGGGTACCCGTCTCACGAGTAAGGATGCAGTTGCAGGTGGGGCGACGAGTAAACCGAAAACTAGAAGTGTTCCAATTGCCTCAAAGCTAGCAACAATACTTAAAGACAAAAGAGCAAGTAACACTGCCTGAGTAAAGCGCGGATACATTCCTAAGGTTTGAGCCTTGTCTCTATTAAATGTAAGTACCAGAAATGGGCGATAGAACACAATCGTGCAAACCAGCAGAATCAATGTATAGAAGAGCTGACGACGAATGTCGTCAGTGGTTATTCCAAGAGCATCCCCGAAAAGGATCGAAGTAACATCCGTTGCAAAAGATCCCGACTTTGACACAATGAGAACCCCTAAGGCAAGCATTCCTACAAACAAAAGCCCTATTGCCGTGTCGTCTCGAACAGGAGTCCGGTTAGACACAAAAGTTACAAGGCCGCTCATAATAAGAGCGGAGAGGAAAGCCCCAATTACAGGACTAAAACCCCACAAGATCGCTATCGCAATACCTGGAATAACTCCGTGAGCTAAAGCATCTCCAAGAAACGCAAGTCCACGTAAAACAATCCATGTCCCAACAAGGGAGGTAGCCACAACGGCAATGATGCCTCCAACCAGCGCCCGCTGCATGAACGCTGGTTGAAAAGCATCAATTAAGAAATCCATTGAGTCTGAGGCTAGTTAGTTAGCCCCCCAGTAATCAACTCTCCGTTTGTGCGAACCATATCAAGGTACGTTGACCCTGCAGAGCCAGCTTCCCCGAGAGACTCTGTGAAGAGACTGATCACTTGAATATTTCCAGCTTCTTCTGCGAGTACTTGAGCAAGAGTGTCAGACGATGCCGCATCAGCAAATATCGCTGACACATTTTCATCTTGGATCACTGAAACCAAATCGGCAATGTCCTTTGCGCTAGCGCTATCAAGAGTGCTGCTGCTTTGGATAATGCTGCCCAATATTTCAAAGTCATATCGGTCGGCAAAATAAGCAAACACCGAATGGTTTGTAATCAATTTTCGCGATCCTTCCGGAATAGAAGAAAGCATTTCTTCTACTTCAGCATCAAGGTTATTGAGCTCCTCTAAATAAGCGTTTGAGCTTGCAAGTAACGATTCCTGGTTTACTTCTGGGAAATTTTGTATCAAGAAAGCAGAAAGTCCCTCTACAACACCAGCCATACGAGCTGGATCTGTAAAGAAATGTGGATCTACTCCGCCGTGATCGTGATGAGCGTGATCGTCATGGCCTTCTTCGTCATGGTCATCATGATCGTCATGGCCTTCTTCGTCATGGTCATCATGATCGTCATGGCCTTCTTCGTCATGATCGTCATGATCGTCATGATCGTCATGGCCTTCTT
>CATISD010000054.1 GCA_949538625.1 Acidimicrobiales bacterium AG-410-I20 | reverse complement strand
TCCACTAACACTTTGGCTGCTTCTGCGGCTAATTCGTATGGGTCTTGTTCATTCATCTTGATTTTCTTTCTCTGATGTAGTTCTGAAAATTAATTTAGTTCTTGATCGTAGTTTAAGAAATAAAACAATTAGACGTAGGTGCTGCCTTTTGGTGAGCCTTCATCTTTTCGAATTTTTACGTTTATCAAAGCGGGCTTACCAGAAGCAAAAGATCGCTCTAAAGCCGGCCTGATCTCTTCTGGTTTCTCACAATATTCGCCGTGGCCGCCCAATGCTTCTACAACTTTGTCGTAACGAGTGTCAGCTAAGTCAACAGCTACTTTTCGTTCTGCCCCATAAATTCCCACTTGAGGACGCAACATTTGACCCCATGCTGAGTCGTTACCGACAATTCCGACAATCGGTAAGTTGAATCGAATCGCGGTGTCGTATTCAAAGCCGTTGAGCCCGAATGCACCGTCACCATAAATAATGAGAACTCTTCTATCTGGGAAAGTGTGTTGAGCCGCTAAAGCAAACGGCATTCCAACCCCAAGAGTTCCTAACGGCCCTGGGTCCATCCAACAATTTTCTTTTAACACGGGAACCACTTTGGAAACTTGGGCGACAATGTCTCCCCCGTCTCCAATCAAGATGGTGTCTTCGTCTATGAAGTCTCTTATTTCTGCCGCGAAACGAAGAGGGTCTACTGGGCTTTCATCTGATGTGAGTTCTGATTCGAATCCTTCAGCAATTTGTTCTTCTCGAGCTCGAAGTTCCGCTGACCATTCAGCGAAATCTTTTGTAATGTTTTTTTCGTTCATTAACGCTGTGATCTGATCTAACGCGATGCCGATATTTCCCACCAGAGCTACATCTGATGACCGGTTTTGCCCGATAAGAGAAGCTTCCATTTCTAATTGAATGATCTTCGCATCAGCTGGGATGGAAGCACCGTATTTGAGTCGAAAATCTAAAGGAGACCCGGCAAGAATAAATACATCGCATTGCATCATCGCTTCTTTGCGCACACGGTTAAAGAACTGAGGGTGACTGGATTGAAGTTGCCCTCTCCCCATTCCATTTAAGAAAACAGGTACTTTAGTTTTTTCAGCAAAATTTGCTAATGCTGCACTTCCTTGCGACCACTTCACGCCTGTCCCTGCCAGCATTAACGGCTTTTGCGCCTTGGTTAAAACTTCAACAGCTTCTTGTACATCTTTGGGATCGGGAATAACTTGCGGAGGTGTGGTTCGTATTTCTGGAAAATACGCGGTCTCCATATCAGCCGGCGACATCAAAACGTCCATAGGTATTTCTAAAAATGACGGACCGGGAGTTCCAGTGACTGCGGCTCGGACTGCCATCTCAATATATTCGGGTATTCTGCTGGTTTCATAGCAGGCGTCAGCCCATTTGCTGATGGGGCGAATCATTGATACGTGATCCATTTCTTGAAGCGATCCGCGTCGCAAATTGTTAAATGGCCCTTGACCGCCAATAACCAAAATGGGGCTATTCGCTCTCCAGGCGTTCGCTATTCCCGTCACCCCATCGGTTATTCCCGGACCGGCAGTTAAAACAGCACAACCAATTCTTCCTGGGTTTAACCTGCTGTAAGCGTCTGCAGCATGTACTGCGGCTTGTTCGTGCCGCACGTCAATAATTGCGATACCTTCGTCCAGTGCGCCATCGTAGATGGGCATGATATGCCCTCCGCTTAGGGTGAAGATCGCTCCAACTCCAGCTTCTTTGAGTGCTCTTGCTGCAAGTTTTCCGCCGTGAACCATGTTTTTTCCTCTCTTGAACACTTTAAGGGATTCACGTGATGGGTTCATAGCCCACTTAGAGAAACTCAGTTTTTAAGACTCAGTTAGAGATTTTGTGACCTCTAAAATTCCTTCTCGTGCATCGCTGAAATAAAGAAGCGTGTTGTCTGCGACGAACAGCGGATTATCTATTCCAGCAAATCCTGGGCTAAGTGATCTTTTTACGACTATCACCGTTCGTGAGTCATCGACATCCAAAATGGGCATGCCAGCGATTGGTGAATCTGGATCATTCCTTGCTGCCGGATTAACCACATCGTTTGCTCCGATAACTATGGTCACATCGGCGCGTTTGAAGGTGGGGTTGACTTGATCCATGTCCAGAAGGTGTTCATAGTCAATTTCTGCCTCTGCGAGAAGCACATTCATGTGACCTGGCATTCTTCCGGCAACGGGATGAATTCCAAAAGAAACTTCTATTTCTCGTTTCTGCAGTGTTTGCATGAGTTCCCTTACAGCATGTTGCGCTTGCGCCACTGCCATTCCGTATCCGGGAACAATGATTACTCGTTCTGAAATTTCAAGAAGCATTGCTATTTCTTCCGCAGAAGTTGATGTGACCTTGTCTCCATAAATGTCGTCACCTGAAGAACTTGCTACAGGCGCAGCGCCGAAAAGAACATCAAGAAGAGATCGGTTCATGGCTTTACACATAATTTGGGTAAGAACAAGACCGCTTGCCCCTACAAGAGAGCCTGCAATTATTAAAAGCGAGTTATCAAGCACAAATCCAGCAGTTGACGCCGCAATACCGGAGAGAGAGTTCAGCAAGGCAATCACCACCGGCATATCTGCGCCCCCAATTGGAACAGCGCAAAGAATGCCAAGTAAAAATCCGGCAGCGATTAGCAACCAGAGTGAAAGTTGACCTTCTGGCTGGAATCCTCCGATTTGGATGGCAAGAGCTACGGAAACCAGAAAAGCCAGTGCTCGAATTATGGGAAGTCCTCGGAACCCATTCCATGTCAACTTTCCTTGAAGCTTTCCAAAAGCAATCATTGATCCGGAGAGTGTCATCGCTCCAATGAGAGAGGTGATTGCTGCGGCAACTGCGGTTTGACTATCTGACTGGCCTAACTCGGTTACTTCTATGAATGAAGAAGCGGCAACTAAAACTGAAGCACCGCCACCAAACCCATTAAATAAAGCAACGAGTTCCGGCATCGACGTCATTTGAACTCGAATAGCCAGCAGCGCTCCAATGCCCACACCTACACAAAGTCCAATGGTGAGGAGTTGATAACTGAGAATTGACTGGTCAAATAAGGTCACAAGAACGGCTATTAGCATTCCGGTTGCACCCATTAGGTTCCCGCGTGGTGCCGTTCTTGGACGACCTAGCCCTTTGAGCCCCAAGATGAAAAGAATCGCGGCGATCAAATAGCCGATATCAATCACGTTTGCTCTGCTCATGATTCACGTTTCTTTCGCTTCGTGAACATTGAAAGCATCCGGTTCGTGACAACAAACCCACCTACTACGTTGATGGTGGCTAAAACCACAGCAAAGAACCCGAGAACGGTGGTGAGCGTTGAATGATCCGCACCTGCGGCCACTAGTGCCCCTATGAGGGTTATCCCGGAAATCGCATTAGATCCGGACATCAGTGGAGTGTGGAGAGTAGCCGGGACTTTAGAGATCAGTTCCAATCCTAGAAAGACAGCCAAAGTGAAAAGGGTTAGCGCTAAAAGTAACGTCACGATTCAGACCTCTCTGTAACTTGCGGTTCTTCAGCATTCAGTTTCTGGACAATAGCTTGATTAACTATTTCACCTTTTTCTGCGACCAGCATTGTGTCTACTACTTCGTCTTCACGATTTATAACTATTTGACCTTCATCTGAAAGCAACTGAACAAGGTTGAGAAGATTGTTGGCAAACATTCGAGAAGCAGAAAGTGCCATGTCAGCCGCAAGGTTGCTTGGTCCAAGGATTGTGACTCCCTGATGCATAACTTCGACGTCAGTTTCGCTAAGTGCGCAATTCCCTCCTCTTTGAACTGCTAAATCGACCAGAAGTGCGCCGGGTTTCATGGCTTCCACCATCTCTTGAGTTACTAGGATCGGGCTTTTCGCTCCTGGTATTTGGGCTGCGGTAATTACCAGATCTGCCTCTGCAAGATAAGGAATCATCCCTTTCTGGATTCTTTGATCTCGTTCAAGAGGGGTTTCCCCTTCCTCTGCTGGAAGATCTATAGATTTCGCTCCCAAGGATCGGATTTGTTCTAAGGCTTCTGGTCGTATATCGAATCCTTCTACGGTTGCGCCTAGCCGTCGAGAAATCGCCATGGCTTGGAGTCCAGCAACTCCGGCTCCGAGAACAACTACTTTTGCGGGGGGAATGGTGCCTGCTGCGGTTATCAAAAGAGGGAAAAGTTTCGGCATTCTGTGTGCCGCCATGAGAACTGCTTGGAAACCAACAACAGTCGCCATTGAAGAAAGAACATCAACGGACTGAGCTCGAGTGCTTCTTGGTACCAAATCCAAGGAGAAAACAGTTGCCCCAGTTTTCATTAACGCTTCTGCCTGTTCTATATCCCAAAGAGGGTCGAGAAGGCCCAGAACCACATGTTTAGAAGTAAGCGAGGAAACATCCGTTTGGAGAAGCCCATTAATGCTTAAAATAATTCCTTCTTCTCCGATGGCGGTTGAGACATCTGGAGCGATAGTTGCTCCAGCTTTAACGTATTCCTCGTCGTCAAAACCCGCTAAAACTCCTGCACTGCTTTGAACACAAACTTCGTTTCCTTGGTTTACAAGTTCCTCCACAACATCGGGAGTGGAAGCTACTCGACTTTCATTTTCTATCTGTTCTTGAACTACGACGATTCGCACTCTGTGGATCCTCTTACTAATTGCAATATGTTGCTTCCGAATGGAGAGGCTAACGCCATTACTGTTGTTAGGGGTGGAATATTTTCAATCAAGGGTGACGCGTTAGATTTCTTTCCAACCTTGCTCTAGGTTATGAAAATGGATAGTGAAACATCTTCTGCTTCTACTCACGAAGGTGTGCTGGATCACGGGCTTGAAACTGAATTTGAGACCCCAGGTCCGGGGCAGTGGAATCTTGATCGGTCACACTTCCCTGGCGGAACCACACCAATCATGCAATCGGTTTTACGCGAAGCGATGGAAACCGCATTTAGTAAACAGTGGGTGCTTCACGGCATCCCTGCTGAAACAATGTCTGTAGCTTTTGTACAAGGCTTCATGTATACCCGATTGAGGCCTTTAGTGTTAGCGGATCGCCCTTCAACTAAACCTCCACCAACTCCTCTTCTTAAACTTCTAACACGAATACATCCAGAGTTCCGCAGACGCACAAAAGCAGCAGAAAAAACACTAGCTAACTCGCCTGCTCCCGCAGTCATAAAAGAATGGCATGAGGAAATACGGCCTCGTCTTGTATCCATAAATCTTGATTTCCAAAATGTTGATCTTTCTCTCTTAGATAACGAAGGTTTACTGAAACACTTCAACTCCGTTCTCGCTCATCTTCGCTTTTCAATGACAGAACACTTTCGACTTCATGGTTACGATCTTGGTCCGATCGGGCAACTCTTAGTAGAAGGCCAAAAGTGGGGGCTCAAAGGTCCAGAACTCCTCGCAGCTTTAGTTGGCGCATCACCTTCCACAAAAGCGCCGCTTGAATCATTATTCAAAATAAAAACCTTCTTAGAAAAAGACGAAGTGTCCCCAGAGAATCTGGAGGATGTAAAAAAGTCACCTGCCGCTTTCGCCGAGCTTGATTCTTACCTTGAGAATCGAGGATCTGTTCTGTATGCCGGATACGACCTCGACACTCCAACTTTAAGAGAATCCCCTGAAGTTTTACTCGCAACTATTCTCGCGGCAACTAACCCAACCTCTGATGCAAATAAACCTTTAGAAATCGCTGCTCAACTCCGCGACCGCATCCCAGCAAATAAACACTTACTTTTTGATGAAACACTTCATGACGCTAGAGAGGCTATGGACTTACGCGATGACAACGGGCCGATAACTGCTGAATGGCCGGCCGGGCTTCTACGTTTAACCATCGTTGAAATCGGCAGGCGACTCGAGTCTTCTGGTCACCTAATAGATAAATCCCATATTTTTTGTTTGACCGACACAGAAATAACGAATCTTCTTTCTACCGGGCTAGGCCCCTCATCAAAAGAAATCGCTGAAAGAGAAAAAACTCGTCTCAAACAGAAACTTCTTGATCCGCCTTTGACGCTAGGACCTCCTGAAAGCCCTCCCCCGCTTGATGCGCTTCCAGCACCACTCGCAACCACCGTAAGCATGGTTCAAGTGGTTATTAACGAATTGGGTATGGATGGAACGAAAGAAACTGACTCAAGCGAACATCTACTAGGAATAGGCATCGGAGATGGGAAGATAACTGGTGTAGCTCGAGTCGCGGAGAACGCTGAAGAAGCTATTCAACGTTTACAACCTGGAGAAATTCTTGTAACCCGAGCTACTTCACCGGCCTACAACCTAGTTTTGACCCTCGTTGGTGGATTAATTACTGCTGAGGGTGGCGCAATGTCTCACGCTGCAGTACTGTCTCGTGAACTCGACATACCTGCCGTTATAGGCGCTGCAAAAGCTATGACAAAGATTAGAGATGGAGACACAGTAGAAATTGACTCTTCAAAAAACTCAGTGACCATAAAACCTAACCACTCCGAAAGCAACTAAATGGAGCACGAAAAAAATCTCGAGGCGACTAGACCGTCGTCTCGTAGACGTCGTCCTACGAGACGACGAAGAGACGAACCCGTTCTCTCTTTCGAAGGAGTCAAACCTTTAACTTACGATTTAGATCCCGTAGAAATCTTAAAGGAAGAAGATATTGAAACTATTCATAAAGCCTCGATGCGACTTCTTAACGAAACCGGGATGCTTCTTATAGACCATCCCCCCGCTCTTGAAAACCTAAAAGCTAATGGAGTGAGAATTGAAGGTGAAATGGCGTGGATAGATGAAGACACGCTTATGCATTTTGTAAATATGGCTCCCAACACATTCACTCAGTTAGCTCGTAACCCGTTAAATAATTTAGAAGTTGGGGGAAATCAAATAATTTTTGCCCCAGTTTATGGACCTGCTTTTGCCTTTGATCTTGATAAAGGACGCCGCCCAGCGACCTTAGAGGACTTCCAAAATTTCGCGAAACTGACCTACATGACACCTGAACTGCATCACGCTGGGGGTGTTCTCGTGGAACCAAACGATATTGATTTACAAGAACGACATCTTGACATGCTTCTTGCTCACATCACTCTGAATGACAAGGCGTATATGGGGAATGTGATACATCCTGATAACGCTCGCGACACCGTCACGATGAGTGAAATTATTTTTGGCGCTGACGCGATTAAAGAAAATCCTGCGGCTCTTTCCATCGTGAGTATTTCTTCACCTATGCGTATGGATGAGAGAATGTTAAGCGCTCTTGAGGTTTATGCAGAAGCGAAACAAGCAATGATTTTGGCACCTTTCATTATTGTTGGCGCTATGTCACCAAGCACTATCGCTGCCTCTATCGCTCAACAAAACGCAGAGTCCCTTTTCGCTATTGCTTACGCCCAAATGCTTAATCCTGGCACGCCTTGCATACAGGGCCCTTTCCTGCCGAATGTTGATATGAAGACTGGTGCGCCAGCTTTCGGTAGCCCAGAAAGCAACTTGGCTCTCTACGCCTGCGCTCAAATGGCTAGACACTATGGATTACCGTTTCGATCTGGAGGGAATTACACCGCCTCTCGTGTTCCAGATGGGCAAGCAGGTTTCGAATCTGCTGGAACCATTTGGCCTACGGTTCAAGCTTGCACAAACTTCATTCTTCATGCAGCGGGGTGGCAAGAAGGGGGGCTTACTTCCGGTTACGAAAAATTTATTCTTGACATAGAAACCCTTGGTGCGCTGACAAAATTCTCAAAGGGGCTTGATCTTTCTGAAGAAGAGTTTGCTTGGGACGCCTACGAAGAGGCTGGACCCGGTAATCATTTTCTTGGAACCGCTCACACGATGAGGCATTACAAAGATGCTTTTTTCCAGCCGCGAATTTTTCACACCGATAGTTATGAAAAATGGAAAGACGAAGGAAGTACTGATGCCGGTCAACGGGCAAACGTTATTTGGAAAGAGATGCTTAACAACTATGAACCACCACCAATAGATGATGCCGTATCTGAAGAACTTGATGCCTTTGTCGC
>CATISD010000053.1 GCA_949538625.1 Acidimicrobiales bacterium AG-410-I20 | reverse complement strand
GTATTCCTAAAACACACCGCGATCTATTAGAAAAACCCTCTATTTGGCATGTCGCCACTGTTGGACCTAACGGCGAACCACAGGCTTCCCCGGTATGGGCTGATTACGATGGAACATACATACGTTTCCCCCACAAAATAGGTCGCCAAAAATGGCGAAACCTAAACAAAAACAACAAAATAGCGCTCTCAGCCACAGATCCAGAAAATCCAGAACGATATTTAGAGATACGCGGGACATTAGTGGAATGGGAAACAGAAGGCGCAGTTGAATTTCTTGATCAGATGGCGAAGAAATATTGGGGAAAAGACGAGTTTCCACGTGAACATGTTGGCCGGTTAGAGGATCGAATAACCGCAGTGGTCAAACCTGAATACTGTACGACCATGGGGTAACACCTTTCTTAACTATTGGGTTGGCGCACATCGCTCTCCACGACCACACGATGCATAACTCGACGCTCAGGAAGATAGTCATCAGTTGCGTAATGTTGTGAGCCACGGTTATCCCAAAGAGCGACAGTCCCTAGCTGCCACCGAAGGCGAGCATGAAATTGCGGACGATTAATGAGATCAAACAAATAGTTCAATAACCGTCGACTTTCTGGCTGAGTCATACCCAAAATATGAACAGTAAAGGTTTCATTCACGTTCACAAATGGGCGCCCGGTAACTGGATGATGATCAATAATCGGATGAACCGCAGAACCCACAGAGCCTATACGTTCGTTGATCCCATCAATGCCCCCTGTTTTATAGGCATGAGACCGAAAAGAACCTATGTCATGAACAGCAGAAAGTTCCTCTAAATCTTTTCGTAAACCAGAGGGCAAAGCATCATGAACAGCGAAACAATTCGCCCACAGAGTGTCACCACCCACCGAAGGAACTTCTATACCCTGCAACACTGACGCAAAAGCAGCATCTTGACTAAACGTGAGGTCAGCATGCCATTCGGCACTATCAGGAGGATTTTCTGGACCCATATCTAAGACCGTGACATGTTCAAATTCTTCAAGAGACTCATAAGTATGGTGCCTTCCTTGGAGAGGACCAAAATTATTAGCAAAACCACTGAGTTGTTCTGGACTTAAGTGTTGATCGTGAAAGAAAAGTACGAGGTGTTTCAAAAGAGCGTCATAAAGAAAATCAGCATCGCTCTCACTCAAGTTCTTGGAAAGATCCACACCGGTGATGACCGCTCCAATACTTGGAGTGCACGGTGAAACTTCAATAAGTGACATTGCTGAAGAATACTCCGATCACTCTTTTCTAGCTTGGTTGGCAAAGACTAAAAGCACTCCAGAACGGACAGATACCTCCACTTTGGCTTGCACTGAATAGTTAGACATACCGCGACCTTCACCCAACAAAAGGCTTTCATCATGCAGCGACCACTGCAATCCAGAAGTAGTAATACCAGAAGCTTCATTTCCCACTGGGAGAAGGCTCACCGTCGTGCCCAGAGGGAGAACAACTTCAAGAGAGTCGTGAACAACCCAAACTTGGGATTCATCAATAAATACAGCTATCGACATATGCGCCCACTCTTGGCTAACAAGAACTAACAAGTTATTGAATGAATGATCAGCCCGTCCTTGAAAAGTCCCTACAACCGTGACCTGGTTTGCACCAAGACTTGAAGCCTCCGATAAAGCCAATTCGAGATCAGTGAAATCTTTATCTATTGGATGCCGCACAACTTTCTTCGCAGCAGATGCTCCTGCGCTCGTTACGGAATCAAGATCACCCACAAGTAAATCAACGGCATACCCGAACTTTAAAGCATGATCGGCACCATGATCAGCAGCAATAACAAAATCTGCATCTAATTCTGGGAGAGATGACGGAACAGGACCACCAGAAAAAATCACTACATGGCGTGTCATTGAGCATCTACTACTTTCGCGAAATAACGGCCGCTTTCGTTTGAAAGCGAAATCTGAAGTTGAAAGCATTGACTCAAGTTCTCTCCGCTCATTACATCTTCTATGTTTCCCTGTTTTATCATCTGCCCATTTGACATTAACGCCGCATGAGTAAAACCTTCAGGTATTTCTTCTACATGATGGGTTACCAAAATAACTGAGGGCCCAGAAGGGGTTGAAATTAATGAAGTTAGTGAAGTCAGCAACTCTTCCCTTCCTCCGAGGTCTAAACCCGCTGCCGGTTCATCCAGCAAAACAAGATCAGGATCAGTCATGAGAGAGCGGGCAAGAAGAACACGTTGCTTCTCTCCTGAAGATAAAACACCGAAATCGTGCTCAGTTCTATTACCACATCCAACGAGATCAAGGAGAGAACAAGCACGGTAACGATCGTCATCAGAGTATGAATGCCACCACGGTTCAAGAGCCCCATACAGAGCTGTCATAACTACATCACGAGCTTTAATATTAGAACGAAAAGAATTTGATAAAGAAGCCGAAATGAAACCCACTTTGCTTCTAAGTCGGCGAACATCTACTCGCCCCAGCGTGTAATCGAGAACTGTTACTTCACCTCGAGAAGGGTGAAGGTAAAGGCCGGCGATTTGAAGCAAAGAACTCTTCCCCGAACCATTGGGTCCGAGAATAACCCAATGCTGATTCGGTTCTACCTCCCAAGAAATATTTGTTAAAGCAGCAACTCCGGCAAATTGTCGTTCAACCTTTTCAAATCTGATCACGCAGTCAGGCATAGCTAACTAGAAAAGAGAACGTAAGAGGAGAGCAATAGCTCCCGCAGTTGAGAGAATGTAAATGAAGAAAGCGATCCGGCCAGAATCAACACGAGACCGTAAAGGGCCTGAAATCAAAATACCGATTACAGCGGCAGGGAGTAGAAGTAAAGAATTCCAGATGTCACTCAACTCAAATTGGCCACCTAAAGCGAGCCCAAATATAGAAAGCGAAGATCCAATCACAAAGTAAGGAGACATCGTTGCTCGAAACGAAGGACCAGGTAAATCCTTCAGCGCTAAAGCCATCGGTGGCCCACCTACCCCTACTGATGTAGCCATGAAACCACTTACTCCACCAGCAAGAGTTAAAGTTCTTTTACTTCGAGGTAAAGAAAGTCCACTCACTTGTAACCCAATAGCAACTAAAAGAAGAGTCCCAAAGAGGAGCCCCAACCGGTCAGCAGAAATTAGACTCAAAGCTAGAACTCCAAGCACGACTCCAGGTATTCGACCTATTAGGGCGGAGACTAATGCAGAACGGTCAACGTTCCCGCGTTCACGCCAAGCCAACATTAAATTCATGAGTGGATTTACAATAAGGATAGGAATTGGTATAAGTTCAGGATTAATGAGAGCCAAAAGTGGAACAGCGAAAAGATTCGCACCAAAGCCAATAGATCCTTGAATTGCAGCGGCAATAGT
>CATISD010000052.1 GCA_949538625.1 Acidimicrobiales bacterium AG-410-I20 | reverse complement strand
ACCGAGAACTACATATACAGGCATGTACCAAATTTTTATTTTCTTCAACAAAACGGTCAATAACACTGTAAGTACTGCGGCTACTAACCATCCAAACGACAGGTCGCTGGTATAAAAGAGAGCAATAACGAGAATGGCGCCAATGTCATCAACAATTGCAAGGGTTAGCAAGAACACTTTTAAAGAAGTCGAAACTCTATTGCCTAAAAGAGAAACCACTCCAACTGCAAATGCAATATCCGTGGCCATTGGTATTCCCCAACCCTCCATTGCTTCACCAGACTGATTAAATGCAAAGTAAATAAGTGCAGGAACAACCATTCCTCCGATTGCCGCCGCTGCAGGTAATGATGCTGCGCGTCTAGTGTTCAGTTCACCTGTTACTAACTCTCTTTTAATTTCAAGTCCTACAACAAAGAAAAACAGGACCATTAAAACATCATTAATAAATTCACCAAGAGTAAGGGCGTGACCATGGTGTTCGAGCGAAATTAATTCACCGATTGATAAGTTAATTTCAGTATTCCATAGGTCAAAATAACTATCGCTCCACGGAGAATTAGCCCATATCAAAGCAATCACAGCCGCGAAGATAAGAAGTACCCCTCCCGCAGCTTCAATGCCTAAAAATCTTTGCATTGATAGGCCAATACGGCGTGCGAGTCTAGGTTCTTCTTTACCTAGCCAAGTTTTTGATGAATGTGGTTTTTGTTGTGCCATAGCATAAATAAATAGAAATTAAAGGCGGAAGAAACCGTAGTGGTGAAAACGGCTTCTCACACACATACTCTCAATATTATTTATTTTTAGGCATTATTTAAGTTGAAAACAAGTCGTACTTTTGTGCCATTTTGCCCAGTTTCAACAACTGTGTCATCAGATAATTCTCGGATCAAAGAAAATCCAACGCCTGACTCATGATTTAATCGTTCAGGATCTTCTGCATTTGGGAGATCCGGTATTTCATTTGGATTAAATCCGGCACCTTGATCATTGATTTCAATTTCAATTTTTCCTTTGGTGAGGTCGCAGCGTATAACAATTTGGTCATCTATATTTTGGCGGGTGTGCTCTCGATAAGCATTTGTTACGGCCTCAGAAACCGCTAGTCGAAGATCAGCAATACGACCAAGGCTAAGGTTTGGATCAATCGCAGCGACTTCTCCAATAACGGTACGTACAAGTTGTATGTACTCTGCTTGTGCGGGGATGCGTAATTCAACCATGCCTGATGAATAGTTTTCACCGTTCATAATAAATTCATTCCTTTATGGGCATTAGTTGCTTCATTGCTGGTCAAATAAAATTTAAAAACTTTGTCAAGGTCACAAAGAGTAAAAATTCTTTGAATCCTCTCTTCTGGACATACTAAAAGAAGATCACCATTTTGAGAGCGCACTCGCCTTAATGCTCCAATGATTGTTCCAAGACCAGCGGAGTCAAGAAAATCTACTGATGTTAAGTCCAATATGAGGTTGGTGTGTCCCTCATTAACTGAGCGAATAATTTTGGTTCGAAGTTGTGGAGAGCTTCCCATATCAACTTCTCCAAAAATAGAAATGACTAACCAGGAGTTGCATTGAATTTCTTTAAGTTCAAGAGTCATTTATTTTCCTTTATCTTTATTGACTTTAGCGATTTAAGTCTCTGCACCTATTCATAAGCGAAAAGTCATAAAACTTCTTGTAACGAACTTTGGGCTCTAAAGTTTGTATATGGAAGCTGCTTTCTTTGATTTAGATAAGACAATCATTGCTCGACCTTCTTTAGCTGCGTACGGTCCCGTCTTGCGTAAAGCGGGTTACTTAAGTGCAACAACGACCTTGAGGGCTATTTGGGGACAATTGCTTTTTCGTTTTTCTGGCACCAGCGAGTCATCTATGGAAAGAGTTCGTAAGACAGCGTTAAAGCTTGCTGCTGGGTGGGAACAAGAGGGTCTTCGGCGACTCGCTAATGAACATCTAACAAATGTTATTGAACCTATTGTTTTTGACGAAGCGTTAGAGGTTCTTAATCTGCATCGTGAGGCAGGACGGCTATTAGTCCTTGTTTCTGCTTCGCCAGCAGAAATTGTTGAGCCGCTAGCTAATCATTTAGAAGTTGATGAATACGTTGCAACGACTGCCACTATTGACGTTGATGGAAGATATACCGGAGATGTTGAGCTTTACGTACATGGAATGGTAAAAGCGGAAGCAATTGAAAATTTAGCGGAAAAGAAAGGTTTGGATTTAAGTAAGTCTTGGGCTTATTCGGATTCAGTTTCAGATATCCCCATGCTTGAATCGGTTGGGTTTCCGGTTGCTGTTAATCCGGATCGCAATTTACGAAGAGAGGCTGAGTTACGGGAATGGCCAATACTTGAATTTGATAATCCGATTGCTCTTGGTGATCGAATTCATATTGAACGCAACCAGGTAATAATTCTGCTTTTAAGTATCAGCGCGTTCATTGGTCTCGGACTTTTAATACGAAAAATTTTTGGCCGAGAAAAAACTAAATCAGATTGAGCGTACTTTCTTAACGGCTACTGATATTAGAGCCGCTAAAGCAGCTAGCATTAAAAACTTTTTCATATAGCCAATATAGGCCTTGATTTCATTTAGCCACTCTGTCGGGATGTGATATGGCTTACTTGCTCGTATTGTTTTCTGTGGAGGTGTCCGAGTACCTGGTGGGCTCCCCCGCCTTCAAAGCGGGTGGGATGGGTGATCCCTGTCCGGCGGGTTCGATTCCCGTCCACCTCCGCCAAATTAAAAATTAAACCGCTAGTAAGTCACGAGCGCCGGTATCGCTGCTTGGGTGACGGAGTTTAGACATAGCTCGGGCTTCAATTTGACGAATTCTCTCTCTAGTAAGTTTGAAGTGGTCGCCAACTTCTTCAAGAGTTCGTGGTTCGCCTCGATCAAGGCCAAACCGTAACTTAAGAATTTCTCTTTCTCTATCATCTAGTGGGGCGAGAAGGCGACTTATTTCTTCTGGAAGTAAGGAAGTTGCTGCAGATTCAAATGGAGATTGCGCTCCTCTATCTTCAACGACATCTCCTAATTCTGCATCTCCATCTTCTCTAAGTGGCTCGCTTAAGGAAAGTGGTTCTGCTGCGAAACGCAAAGCTTCGGTGACTTTGTCTTCTTCCATTTCGACTTCTGCAGCAAGTTCGGTCAAAGTAGCTGCTCTGCCATATTTTATTTCGAGTCGAGATTTTGCTTTTGTTAGTCGAGCGAGTGTGTCCCCAGCGTGGACTGGAAGACGGATTGTTCGTCCGGTATTAGCGATACCGCGTGTGATGGCTTGTCGAATCCACCAAGTTGCGTAAGTAGAAAATTTGAAGCCTTTTCTCCAGTCAAATTTTTCTACGGCGTGCATTAATCCAAGGTTTCCTTCTTGAATTAAGTCAAGTAGTGGAAGACCAGAAGCTTGATATTTCTTAGCGATTGAAACTACGAGTCTTAAATTCGAATTAGTAAATTCTGATGTTGCTCGTTCACCTTTGATTACCGTGCGTCGTAATTCTCGTTTTTTAGCTGGTGTTAATTTTGCTCCGCCATTTTTTTCTAGCGCTATACGGGCAGCGACACCTTCTTCAATTTTTTTAGCTAACCGAACTTCGTCTTCTTTGTCTAGAAGTTCGTACTGACCAATATCGGTGAGATAGAGGCGGACCAAGTCTTCTTCATCCCGTTCAACCCGATTATTTGTCACCTTCATCTCCTTTAAGACGATTTACTAAACCGGCTTGATTGAATCGGTTAAACCCCTTCATGGGGTCACCATACCCACAGTCACGGAGACAGCAACGTTAAATGGTGACGTTTGTCACGATTTTTTATTTTTTCTACAACTTTGTAGGCGTATTTATTTATCCGTCATAACGGTTAACTACGGGGAGTCGGCGATCACGCCCAAATCCTTTTGTAGTAACCCGAGGCCCTAAAGGTGTTTGACGTCTTTTATATTCAGCAAGATCAACCATTTTTACTACTTGGTCAACAAGTTCTTGTTGAAATCCATCTTTAATAAGTTCTGCTCGAGTTCGGTCCCCTTCAATGTATGCCTCTAATAATGGGTCAAGAATTTCATATGGCGGTAGACGTTGATCATCGCGTTGATCCGGTCGTAGTTCTGCTGACGGTGCTTTAGTCAATATATTTTCAGGGATTACAGGGTTGTCTTCTTGTTCATTTCTCCAACGGCATAGTTCATATACTTTGGTTTTATATACGTCTCTGATTACGGCATAAGCTCCTGCGGTATCGCCATATAACGTCGAGAATCCGACGGCTGATTCACTTTTGTTTCCTGTTGTAAGGACTAACCAGCCAAAAGCGTTTGATAGTGCCATGAGTAAGACTCCTCTGATTCGAGCTTGAAGATTCTCATCAGTAAAGCCTGGGAATTCATCTCCTACTGAGGGGGTTAAAAGGTCATGAAAACTTTGGTGCGTGTTTTCAATGGGTATTATCTGCGGAACAAGGCCTTGACATTCAGTTAGTTCTTGAGCATCTTTTAATGAATGATCGCTTGAATACCTAGAGGGCATGAGGATGGGGTGTACATGATCTGCGCCTAGGGCGTCGGTTGCGATAGTTGCTACCAATGCGGAGTCAACTCCACCGGATAGTCCAAGACAAATATCTGTGAATCCGCTTTTTTGTACATAGTCCCGAGTAGCAACCACTAGTGCGGTGTAAAGCTCTGCTTCTGGTGTGAGTGGAGAAGTTACAAAATGTGGATGGTTATCGGAACGTTCGTTTGGTTCTGATATTTGTATACACCAATCGTGGTCAAGTTGGTCGGTGAAGCTGGGTGATTCGATATTTGGAGTGTCTATGTCTACGAGGAATGTTTCTTCATAGAATCTTGAAGTTTTGGTCAAAATATTTCCGTTTGGATCGGAGATCATTGATCCTCCATCAAAGATCAGTTCATCTTGTCCACCAATGAGATTTAGATACACGACTGGGATTTGAGAAGATGCGGCGAGAGTTGTAACGAGTTCTTCTCGTGCTACAACTTTTGTGTTGTCGTATGGAGATCCATTTATTGCAACAAGTAGCTCAGCTCCCATCTGAATGAGTTCTTCGGCTGGTCCTTTTGACACCCAGATATCTTCGCAAATAACAATGCCGACATTCACGCCGTTGATTCTGAAAAGTTGGAGTGGTTGATCTCCGGGAGAGAAATGTCGAGCTTCATCAAAGACGTCGTAGTTTGGTAGTTCTCGTTTGTGATAGATGCCTTTTATTTCGCCTTGGTGGCAAACTGCTGCTGCGTTATATACCTCACCATTCGGTCCAGTGTCAGCAAATCCGACCACCAGTGCGCATGATTCACTTTTGCTGGCAATTTTTTCAACTGCTTTGCGGCTATCTGCAACAAATCCGGGTTTTAGTACTAAATCTTCAAGTGGGTAGCCAGTGAGAGTCATTTCTGGGAAAAGAGCTAAATCGCAGTTTTTTAAGTGAGGTAAAACTTCTTGGACGCGCTCGACGTTGCCTTCAAGGTCACCAACTACAGAGTTGAGTTGGGCAAGAGCGACTCGTATGTTTCCCATGACTTAAGGTTACCGAACCATTATTGAACGCAGTTACTCAGGAGTCTGAGTCATTTATCGGAGTGAACGATGTAGTCGTTACGCTGCCGTTATCGATACTCCACTTAGGCTCTGAATCGCTGCATTCGGAACGGGTTATATTGAGACACGTGGTCCTTTAGGGACTTGTTTTCCACGTGGAGGACGTTTTTCTTTGAGGTCTTTTGGTGTTGTGTTGACTCGCTCCGTAATGTTTTCTTCAAGTGAAGCGATTTTTTCATCAGCTTCTTCTTGAGTCATTTTTTCAGCAGCAACTGCTTCATTAATTTTCTCGGTTGCATCATCAACTAACGCTGCGATTAGAACATCGACATTGTCTCCAGCGATTTCAGCCATTGTTGCGCCTTCAGCTAACTGTGCACGCAAATCTTCTACCTCTAGACCAAGTACTTCAGCGATACTCGCAAAGCGTTCTCCACGATCAGCTTTCATACCGTCTCGTTGATGTATCCCTGGATGATGTTTTAAGTTTGTTTCTTCAGCGCCAGCAGTCCCTATTGGGGACCATACAGCGATGGCAAATGCTCCTCCGAGGAAGGTAGCTGTCGCCGCTAGTGTTATTAAAAATTTCTTCATTTGAAATCTCCTTAGGTTGTTTACACCTAAATCATTTCTTCGCTATGTGATCATTTTAGGAGAAGTTTGTTAGAGATTTGTTAGGGATTTCTTTTTCGTGAAAAAAACAAAACCCCGGGAAATTCCCGGGGTTTTGTTCATATGGCAGTAGTTCTAACTTAAAGCTTCACAGCACGTATTCGTAATTAAACGATTTACTACGTACGGATCCATATTTGCATTTGGACGCCGGTCTTCGATATAACCTTTTTGGTCAATGTGGACTTGCCATGGAATACGAATAGAGGCTCCACGGTCGGAAACCCCGTAACTGAACTGGTCATAACGTTGGGTTTCATGTTCGCCGGTTAACCGGTCCTCTGATCCGATGCCATATCCAGCGATGTGTTCCTCTGGTTTGCCCTCGGCTCCTAGAGATTCACAGGCGGTGATTATGGCATCATAATTTTCGCGCATTTTATTGGTGGAGAAGTTTGTGTGTGCTCCAGCTCCGTTCCAATCTCCTTTGATTGGTTTCGCAGCGATTGAAGCATCAACTCCAAAGTCTTCAGAAATTCTGTATAACAAATATCGGGCAATCCATAGTTCGTCTGCTGCTCGAACAGTGTCTAGTGGCCCTATTTGAAATTCCCATTGACCAAGCATTACTTCTGCGTTTGTTCCGGAAATGGTTAAACCTGCTTCCATACAAGCGGTGGTATGTGCTTCAACAATTTCTCGCCCTGATGTTTCTACTGCTCCTACTCCGCAATAGTAAGGGCCTTGTGGTGCTGGGAAGCCATCACTTGGCCAACCTAGTGGTTGTCCATCAACAAAGAAGGTGTACTCCTGTTCAATCCCAAATATTGGTTCTTGGTCAGCGTATTTGTCGTAAGTTTCGACGCATGCGGCACGAGTGTTTGAGGGATGTGGAGTCATATCTCCATCTGGTAGACAGACGTCGCAAAGCACAAGGACATTATCCCCGCCTCGGATTGGATCTGGACAGGAAAACACTGGTCTAAGCACGCAGTCAGAATTATCTCCAGGAGCTTGGTTTGTACTTGATCCATCAAACCCCCAGATCGGGAATTCAGTTGTTCCATCTGGAACAATTTTTGTTTTTGATCGAACATATGGAAGAGGTTCAGTTCCATCAATCCAAATGTATTCAGCGCGAATTGCCATATTTTTCTCTTTTTCTTTAACGCTAAAAAGCGACTTGATTTTTAGGTATGTCGACAGATTATGTCTTGTGACCCCTATTTTTGTGTGATGGGATTTCATTTTTGTTGCTCTTATGTGAACAGTGTGTAAACGTTTCCTATTTTTTGGCGTTTAACGGTCTTTTCTTACCATGATTAACAGATGGAAGAGGAACGTAGTAGTCAACAAGACTATGTATTGAGAACAGTTGAAGAGCGCGGTGTTCGCCTAATTCGACTCTGGTTTACGGATGTTTTGGGTCAGCATAAGTCTGTAGCAATTTCTCCTGCAGAGTTAGAGGCTGTTTTTGCTGAGGGTTTACAGTTTGATGGTTCAGCTATTGATGGGTTCAGCCGCATACAGGAAAGTGATGTTTTAGCACGACCTGATGCATCAACTTTCGAATTGCTCCCTTGGGTAAATGAAAATGAACCATCCGGTACAATTTTTTGTGACATCACGAATCTAGATGGTTCTGCGTTTGCTGGAGACCCTCGTCAAGTTTTACGGCGGAATATTGAGAAAGCGAGAGAACTTGGGTTTGAAATGTTTTGCGCTCCAGAAGTTGAGTTCTTTTATTTTGCAGACAACAACACTATGGTTCCCCAGCCTTTAGATAAGGCTTCTTATTTTGATTTGACTACCGCTGACATTTCATCAGATTTGCGGAAACGTACTCTTCATATGCTTGAAGCACTTTCGATACCAGTTGAATATTCTTTTCATGAGGACAGCCCAAGCCAACACGAGATTGACTTACAGTACACCGATGCGATGTCTATGGCTGATTCAGTCATGACTTTGCGATTAGCGGTGAAGAAAATCG
The DNA here is from genome assembly GCA_949538625.1 of Acidimicrobiales bacterium AG-410-I20. Taxonomy (GTDB): domain Bacteria; phylum Actinomycetota; class Acidimicrobiia; order Acidimicrobiales; family MedAcidi-G1; genus MedAcidi-G2B. The sequence continues at coordinate 716 of CATISD010000052.1, read as the reverse complement.
CGATGGAAAACGGGGTTTATGCCACGTTTATGCCAAAACCATTAAATGGGATTCAAGGTTCGGGAATGCATACTCACCTCTCTCTTTTCCAAGGCGATGAAAATGCGTTTTACGACTCTGGTTCTGAAAATGGACTTTCGTCTGTGGCGCGAAGTTTTATTGCAGGACTGCTTTATCACGCACGTGAAATTTCTGCGATCACCAATCAGTTGATTAATTCCTATAAACGAATCAATGAAGGATACGAAGCGCCAAGATATGTTTCGTGGGCTCACAATAATCGGTCAGCTTTAATTAGGGTCCCCATCACTAAACCTGGTAAACCTGACTCAACACGAGTTGAATATCGAGCCTTGGATCCATCATGTAACCCTTACTTGGCTTTTTCTGTCCTCTTGGCTGCTGGTTTGCGCGGTATTCAAAACAACATGGAGTTACCAGAGGAAGCAACTTCAAATCTTTATAATTTGACGCGATCTGAGCAACAAGAATTAGGAAATGACCGGCTACCAACGAGCTTAAGTGAAGCTCTTGACGAAATGGAAGAGTCGTCTTTGGTTCGTGAAGCATTAGGTGATCATATTTTTGAGTGGTTCTTAAGAAATAAACGAGCAGAATGGAATGAATATCAGCAACAAGTTACGCCATTTGAGTTGGAACGTTACCTTCCCTCTTGGTAGTGATTAAGTACAAAATTTATGGAACCTTTACTCGTT
>CATISD010000051.1 GCA_949538625.1 Acidimicrobiales bacterium AG-410-I20 | reverse complement strand
TGTCCGGAGAGAACGTCTGCTGAAGTGACTACATGTTCTTGCCCACTTTCCAAAAGAGGTTTTTCGGGCCAGCCTCCTGTCGCTATAACAACTACATCTGGTCTCTCAGAAAGGATGTGTTCGGCTTCAGCAATAGTGTTAAGTCTTAGGTCAACATTTAAGTGTTGAATTTCTGAAGCCAACCATTGCGTAATTCCGAGAAGTTCTGATTGACGTTCACTGGCGCGAGCGGCAAGAACTACTTGCCCCCCGACTTGATTCTGAGCTTCAAAAAGGACTACTTCATGGCCACGTTCTGCACAAACTCTTGCCGCTTCTAAACCTCCAGGTCCTGCACCTACAACGAATACTTTTTGTGAACTTTTTTCCGTTTTAGATATTAGTTGTGGTACAAAAGTCTCTCTTCCGGTTGATGGATTTTGAATACATGCTGCATCTAAGCCTTGGTGTAAACGATTTATGCAGAGTGATGCGCCTACACATGCTCTAATTCTGTTTTCTTTTTTTTCTCTAATTTTTTTCACAATGTGAGGATCCGCTATATGGGCACGTGTCATACCAATGAGATCCACAAGGTTGTTCTCTATCGCATATCGAGCTGACGAAATATCTGTCACACGTGTTGCGTGAAGAATTGGTATATCAACCGTTTCTTTAATTGAGGCTGCTAAAGGCACATACGGGATGAGGGGGGTGCCGGAAGGTGGTATGGCTTTTGAAAGCCCTTCTTCTGTAGCCAAAGATGAACTTGCAATATTTAAAAAATCTAGGAATCTACTTTCCGCTATTTTTTGAGCTATTTCTTTACTTTCTTCAATGGTCAGGCCACCGATTTGGTCTTCGTTAGCGATCATTCGAATTCCTAAAAGAAATTCGTTTCCGACTGTTTCCCGTATCGCTTCTAACACTTCGAAGGTGAAACGGAGACGGTTATCTATTGATCCGCCATATTCATCTGTTCTTTGATTTACTAGAGGCGTCCAAAACTGATCAATTAAATGGCTAGTCGCACATAGTTCTATGCCATCTAATCCTGCTGTTTCTGCGCGTTTCGCTGCTCTTGCAAAATCGCCGATGACTCTTTTTATGTCGTGCTTGTCCATTTCCTTCGGCCAACCTCTATGCATTGGTTCACGAATTGAGGTGGGTGCAATTGTTGGCAGCCAGTCACCATCGTTTGAAACATTCCTTCTTCCCATATGCGTTAGCTGGCACATGATTGCTGTGCCGTGCTTATGGACTCGCTGGGCCATTTCGGCGAGCGGTTCAATAATTTGATCTTGCCCAAAATTCAACTGGCCCCAAAGCGACGCCGAATCGATTGAAACATTGCTAGATCCGCCAATCATGGTTAAGCCGATTCCGCCTCGTGCTTTTTCTTCGTGGTAGGCGATGTATCTTTCTGAAGGTGTTCCATCAGTGTTATAACCAGGGGCATGACTGCTGGAGAATATGCGATTTGATAGCTCAACTTTTCCTATTTGGATTGGCTGAAGTAAAGGGTCTGAAAATTCTGATTCCACTACATCGCTTCCCATGATCAGTTTCTACTCTTTTTATATCCCGTGGTTCTTATTGGACGACATTGATGCCTATAACGGATAAAGCCGACCCATTGGGTCGGCTTTATTTGCACCCCGTACGGGATTTGAACCCGTGCTACCAGAATGAGAATCTGGCGTCCTAGGCCTCTAGACGAACGGGGCTTAACCGGTGCAAAGAATATGTTCTTTGACCGCTTTCATCTTAGCGACAGTGTTTCTTGCCGCCTCTTGCTCGGAGGAGAGGACTCGAACCCCTAATAACTGGACCAGAACCAGTTGTGTTGCCAATTACACC
>CATISD010000050.1 GCA_949538625.1 Acidimicrobiales bacterium AG-410-I20 | reverse complement strand
GGCCCATCGGGAACAGATACTGTTACTAAATTGGATTTAGCCCCTAAACGTTTGGCAGCTTCAGCTACTTTTTCCCCTTCGGCTGATGATCCTTCTCGTAGCCCATGGTCAACATGCCACGCGGTGACATCTAATCCTTGATGCACTGCCAAAATCAGAAGGGTTAGCGAATCTGGTCCTCCTGATACAGCACAATCAACGACTGTGTTTTCCTGAGGGAAATTACAGCGCTCTAGTAGTGAATTAACTGATAAGTCATCCACCGGTCTTTACCTGTATTCTTTCAATCCAAAGAGAAGGGTTTTTTATTTCTTCGGAACTAGGTAGGTGAGAGGGTTCTACCCATACTTGATTGAATAATTTCTCCCCGCCAGCTTTTTCAACTGCGGCGATGAACTCTTCTCCTTGTGCGTATTGAGCAAGTTTCGCTTCTAACCCAATAATTTTTTGTATCAGTCGGGTTATTCCAGTTGCAGATTGTCTTCTGTCTCTCATGACTTTGGCGTACCGATTGGCATATTGCACTATTCCGATGCCAGCTCTGTCCATGGTGACGTCTCCATGTCCTTCTAGGAGGCTCATCAGGCCTGCTATGCCGTCTAACGCTGCTTTTTGTTGTGGTGTCGCTACTGCTGGAATAAATCCTTCTCCAGAGGTGCTTTCATCTTGATTTTTTATCGCGCGCAAACGTTCAATTATTTGGTTTGATTCTGGTTCTGCTTCATCGAGGAGTGCTTCTACAAGAGTTAAATAGTGTTGTCTTAACCAAGGAACTCCAGTGAATTGAGCTCGGTGTGTTACCTCGTGAAGAGCTAGCCATTGTCGAAAATCTGAAGATGGGAAAGCGTAACGTCGTTCTAGAGCGACGACATTTGGGCCCACATAGTAAACCAGGTCTTGTTCGTCCTCGTCTTCGTCTTCAATGACTAATAAGTCATATTGGCCTAATACTCTGGTCGACATCCAACCAAGGACTGCCCCCATTTCTATTGCTGTGAGCCGAGCGGAGACAGGAGATTCTGAAGCATCGGCTTCTTCATTTTCTAGTAGTGGTCTCAAAAGACGCTGCAACGACTTTAGATTTGTTGATATCCAGCCTGCACGATCAACCACTCTTGCTCGTGCTTGACCCTGTGTGGAAGTTAATCCGGTCGTAGCTGCAACTAGCCCTTCGGCTCGTGCAGTGTGTTCTGTGAACTCTTCGAGAAGACCTTGTTTATATTGGTCGCCGGAAAAGGGGGCGTGGTTAGAGACCTTAACGGCTACTCTTTCGGCCAAGTCCCAGTCAATAGCTAGTGATCGCCCCATTGGGCCACAATCAGCGTTTGCGGTAGCGGGTAGAAGAAACCTTCATGAAGTAACCCACCAGCGTGGCGATGCATAAAATAACGCCACCACCGACGAGAGGTACAGCTATCCAGTAATGCCATATAACGCCTGAGAACAAGTTCATAGTAAAGAATCTTAGAGGGTTGACAGTAAAGTTCGACGGTTTAAGTCGGATCTTAAAAATTTTTATTTATGTGTTTTGAGCCCGCGCGGGGAGTCGAACCCCGGACCTGCTCATTACGAGTGAGCCGCTCTTCCTACTGAGCTACACGGGCATAAATCGTTAGCGTAGCGTTCTTGACTTCTTTTAACCTTATGCTCGCTCTATTGGCGCCCATGCAAGCAGTAACCGTTTTTCTCCTACACGCTCAAATTGCACGATCGCTTCTGCCCTATCTCCCTCTCCAGTGATTTTTATTATTTCTCCTTCGCCCCATGCTCGATGTAGAACTTCTTCTCCTGGTTGAAGATTCAATAAATGCGCTCCGGTAGTTTTATCTGAATTGTCTTTCTTGGTTCTTTTCCCGTAAACAGTGCCGCTGGGTTCTTCTTCTGCGATGTGGTCTGTGTAGAGCCAACTTTCATCATCTTGATTTCTTTCTTCACTTCCCCATCCAGAGTCGTTTAGTGATATACGCTTTTGGCTCTCTTTGGCTTCAGTAACGAGTTCTTCTGGGATTTCTTTTAGAAAGCGGCTAGGAGGGTTGTATTGGGTGATTCCATGGAGCATGCGACTCCACGCATGGCTTACATAAAGATGTTTCCTGGCACGGGTAATTCCGACGTAGGCGAGTCGTCGTTCTTCTTCTTCTTGTCTCTCGTCACCGAGGGAACGTATGTGAGGGAATACTCCGTCCTCCATTCCGGGAAGAAAAACGACGGGGTATTCAAGGCCTTTAGCGGAATGCAAAGTCATTAATGTCACTTCACCGGAATCCTCTTTGTCCGAATCTGGTAGCCCATCGGTGTCTGACACCAAAGCAACTTGTTCTAAGAATTC
>CATISD010000049.1 GCA_949538625.1 Acidimicrobiales bacterium AG-410-I20 | reverse complement strand
TCTTTTATACCAGCGACCTGTCGTTTGGATGGTTAGTAGCCGCAGTACTTACAGTGTTATTGACCGTTTTGTTGAAGAAAATAAAAATTTGGTACATGCCTGTATATGTAGTTCTCGGTGTTTTCTTATGGTACGCAATCTTTGAATCGGGAGTTCATGCCACAATTGCTGGCGTCATCATGGGGTTATTAGCACCCGCTCGACCTCTTTTGGTAGATGAGGAAGAGGTCGAACTACTGAAGATGCAGAACATTGATGAAGTCAGGACTCAGTCACTTTCAAGGCTCGCCTTTCAGGTAAAAGAAACGGTTCCAGTAACTGAAAGATTACAAAACCTCCTTCACCCATTAACTGGATTCATAATTCTTCCTCTTTTTGCTTTAGCAAACGCAGGTGTCGTATTAAGTACAGACGCAATAGGCGATGCAGTTTCATCCGGGGTTACGCAAGGCATTGTGGTCGGACTAGTGCTCGGGAAGATTGCAGGAATTACATTCTTTACGCTTTTAGCTGTGAAAATTGGACTATGTGCTCTTCCACCAGGAACCACTAAACAACAAATTGCTGGGATTGCTTCAATTGCTGGAATTGGTTTCACCGTTTCAATGTTCATAGGCGGGTTAGCATTTGATAATGCAATGCTTCAAGATGAAGCAAAAATTGGAATCCTTTTTGCTTCTATTCTCGCAGCAATCATTGGAACAGTAATCCTTTATAAATCTTCTGAAATAGAAGTAGTTTCTGAAGATGACGTAACGACGGAGATCATTTAATGTCAAAGAAACTTGTCATAGTTGAATCTCCTACTAAGGCAAAAACTATTTCTGGCTATCTCGGTAGTGATTATGAAGTTGAAGCCTCTGTAGGTCACATTCGTGATCTTCCACAAAAAGGTCAAGCCATTGATATCCCAAATAAATTTGAACCTAAATGGGAAGTTAAAAACAAAGAACAAGTTTCAAAAATTAGGAAACTCTTAAAAACAGCAGACAGCCTTTACTTAGCTACAGACCTAGACAGAGAAGGCGAAGCTATATCAGTGCACCTTTTTCAAGAGTTTTGGAATGAAATCAATAGAAATTCAATACCCGTTTATCGTTTAAGAACACCAGAAATTACAAAAACTGCTATTCACGCGGCCCTCGATGATGCAGTCCCTTGGACTCCGGGCATGGACTCATCTGAAATTCCTGAAGAAGTCAAACCTGTCTTTGAAGCGTATTTAGCAAGGAGAATACTTGATCGGCTTTATGGTTTTGAACTTTCTCCTGTTCTTTGGCGAATCATTTCAAAGGGGTTATCTGCAGGACGTGTTCAGAGTGTTGCTACCAGACTTGTAGTGGAACGAGAACAAGATCGGATGCGTTTTAACTCTGCAAAATTTTGGGACGTTTCGGGTCGGCTAGTTACAAAAGGAGCTGAAACATTTGACTCATCTTTAATCGAGATCAACGGTAAGCGAATAGCGACTAGTAAGAATTTTGATGAAAATGGCACTATTACCAGTGATCAAGTTGTGGTCTTGGATAGAGCGCAGGCAGATGAATTGGTAAAGAATTTCGAAGGGACATCTCTATGTGTTACTTCAGTTACAAAGAAGCCTTTTAAGCGTCGCCCAGCGCCACCATTCATTACTTCTACATTCCAACAAGCAGCATCAAGTCGATTAAAAATGTCACCTTCAATTGCTATGAATGCCGCCTCTTCACTCTTTCAGAAGGGTTATATCACTTATATACGAACCGATAGCACGGTTCTTTCTTCAGATGCAATTAATGCGTGCAGAGAATCGATACGAGGAAGATTTGGTGAAGAGTCCCTCACAGATACACCTCGCTCCTATGAAAAAAAAGTAATCAATGCCCAAGAAGCGCATGAGGCTATTCGTCCAGCAGGTGAAAGTTTCAGAGACCCAGAAGAAGTCGAAGGGGAAGTTTCACCAGCAGAAGCAAAGGTATATGAAATGATTTGGCAACGAACCATTGCTTCACAGATGAATGATTTCGTTGGTGAAACAACTCAAGTTGTTTTAAATACAAATGAAGCAGATAAAGAAAATCTTACTTTTTCAGCATCTGGGACAATTGTTATTCATCAAGGGTTTAGAAAAATTTGGATGCAAGTGGCAGATGAAGAGAATAAAGATGAACCTGAAGCAACTCTTCCCAACCTTCAAGAAGAAGACGAAGTTGTAATAGACGAAATCAGTTCTGCTGGAAGAGAAACTAAACCTCCAAATAGATTTAGTGAAGCCACTCTGATTAGAGAGTTAGAAGACCTTGGGATCGGAAGGCCATCAACTTTCGCTTCAACAGTAAAAACAATTCAAGATAGAGATTATGTTTGGAAAAAAGGAACAGCTTTAGTCCCCACTCTTGCAGCTTTTGCAGTCACTGAACTTCTAAAACGGCACTTTCCAAAGTTAGTTGACTTTGATTTCACAAAAAATATGGAAACAGACCTTGATGCGATCGCAGGGGGCGAAGTCAATTGGCAAGACATGCTGAGCGATTTTTATTATGGGACAGATTCTGATGATGGGATTCATGACAAAGTCACAAATCGTCTTGGTGATATTGATGGCAAAGCTGTTTCAACTGTTCCACTCGGAATACATCCGGCAACCGGGCAACCAGTAGATGCGTCTTATGGCAAATTTGGACCATATGTTCAAACTGGAGATATCACTCGTTCGATTCCAGATGACATTCCCCCAGATGAATTGACCGTAGAAAAAGCGATTGAATTCCTTGATGCACCCACGGAAAAATATTTAGGTGACGACCCTGAAACTGAACTCCCAGTGGTCGTTAAATCAGGAAGATTTGGACCATACGTATCTTTAGGTCGTCCACCTGAACCCCTTAAACGATCTCCTGAGTTACTCACACTTTCCGCTTTAGGTTTACATCGAAAAGAAATCAAAGTTGCCCTAAATTATTTGAAACTCGCACATGGTTCAATAGATGAAAAGACAATTCGTCAAATAATTAATATTCCAAAAAGAGAAGGTCTTGGAAAAGGCACACTTGACAAGATCAGTGTTTTTGGAAATGAGTCGGATAAAGATTTTCTTACCGCTTTAGAGAATGCCGGTGAAGTTGGAGTAAAAGGTAAGGCACTAGAAAGTATTAAAAGTTTCTTAAGAGTAAAAAAGAAACTAGAAAAACTTTTACCTGAGGGTCCAGCTGTCGTGGTAGAAGCAGCTCTTACTTCTGCTTTGCGTAAAGAATTGGTAGACAAGGATGAAAGCCGGTCAGAAAATCTTGATGCGTTAATTGAAGCACTTAAAAACTTTTTACCTGCTGAAGATTTAGATGCAGCAACAAATGTCATTGATCAACTTGAAAGCCTTAAAGCGGTAGAAGATGGACCAAAACCTAAAATGGCTTCTTTATTTCAAACAATGACACCTGAGCGGATCACACTCTCAGAAGCGCTAGAAATTCTAAGTTTGCCACGTACCGTCGGTATAGACCCTAGTGATCAGGGAACAATTACTGTACATAACGGTCGATTTGGTCCTTATTTAAGGAAAGCGGTTCTCTTAGACGGGGAAGAAGCAAGTATTGATACACGCAGTCTTGATAATGAAGAAATGCTGCTGACGATTACTTTAGAAGAATGTCTTACAGTTTTAGCGCAGCCGAAAAAATTTGGGCGAAGGGGACCTAAACCTCCTCTTGCTGAATATGGGAATGACCCTGAATCCGGGAAAAAAATTACATTACGTGAAGGAAGGTTTGGCCTGTATGTCTCAGATGGAGAATATAACGCTTCGTTAAGAAGAGGAGATTCTCCAGAAACTTTGACTGAAGAAAGAGCCCAAGAACTTCTCGCAGAACGGCGCTTACAAGGCCCAGCTAAGAAAAAGAAAAGCCGCTAATTTTAAAGTTATGCCCACCTTGGATAAGACTGGTTTACAGTGGAAGAGATGTCAGAGCACCAAGATGGGAACCAATCTGAAGAATCAATTGATGATTCCGCGGTAGAAAACGCTCAGGCTGGGTTTCAAACACGCATATTTGGGACACCTGAGTTTTTTCGGCTTTGGCTCGCACAAGTTGTTTCAGCCACTGGTGATTGGCTTGGACTACTTGCTATCAGCATTCTTGCGATACGAGTCGGGTCAGGTTCGGAAGGAGCAGCGTTAAGTCTCGTACTCGTAGCACGTATCGCTCCAGGTTTCTTTTTTGGGCCAATAGCTGGCGTATTAGTTGATCGTTGGGATCGAAAAAAGGTAATGGTTCGTTGTGATCTTGGACGAGCAGCCGTCATGGTTGCTTTACCCTTTGTTGACACCATATTAGGCCTAGTTATCGCCTCCCTTATTCTTGAAGCCTTAACCATGCTTTGGTCTCCAGCGAAGGAAGCTTCCGTACCGAATCTTGTACCCGAAAGATACCTCACTACAGCCAACTCTCTTTCAATGATCGCTGCATACGGAACCTTTCCCATCGGGGCAGGACTAATGGCGCTATTTGGAAGGCTATCGACTGCTCTTTTTAGCTCGGAATGGGCTGATGGATTCCGCCTCCATGAGGAAGGATTAGCTTTTTACGCGAATGCACTCACGTTTCTTATTGCTGCAGGTCTCATTTTTTCTTTAGATCTTCCTCACCGTTTAAAACGTTCTAAAACAGAAAAAATTGCACTTAAAGAACGACTTGCTGAACCAATCAATGATCTTCGCGAAGGGTGGAACTTCATTTTCGTTAACCCCGTTGCCCGAACAGTAAATATGGGTCTCGCTACCGCATTAATTGGAGGCGGCATGCTAGTTCCATTAGGAGCTATTTATGCCACAGAAGTACTTAATGCGGGTGATGGAGGATTCGGATTTTTAATTACCGCATTAGGCCTAGGCATGGCAGTCGGTGTTGGAATGGTTTCATGGGTACAACGACACTTGTCAAAAACAAAAATCTTTACTTGGTCGTTAGTTGCGGCTGGAACTTTCTTGATTGTTTCTGCTTCAACAAGCCAAATTCATTTCTCGGGAACAATGACATTCTGTATAGGGATGTGTGCTGGTTCGGTTTACGTGCTCGGGTTCACTCTTTTACATGAAAATGTTGCCGACGAACTCCGAGGCCGAATTTTCTCAACATTTTATTTACTCACCCGCATGTGCGTACTAATAGCACTAGTAGTTGGACCACTATTAGAAGAAACATTTGACAGACTGTCAAAACGTTTTTGGGAAAGAGATATAAATATTTTTGGGTTTGAAGTATTTGTCCCCGGGGTAAGACTTACTTTATGGCTAGCTGCTCTCATAATGCTTACTGCAGGTTTAATCGCTATTATCTCTCTTCGTTCAGGTCAAAGAACTGAGGATTCATGACAGGTCGCTTTATAGCTTTTGAAGGTGGAGAAGGTTCAGGAAAAAGCACTCAAGCACGCCGTTTGGCAGACCATTTAGGAGCTCTTTTAACTCGTGAGCCAGGAGGGACACCGTTAGGTGAACGTCTTAGACAGCTTGTACTCGATCCACCTCAGTCAGAAGCACCTTCAGATAGGGCTGAAGCGCTCATGATTGCTGCAGCACGAGCACAGCATGTAGCCGAAGTTGTAAAACCAGCTCTTGAAAAAGGCCAAGATGTTGTTAGCGATAGATTTATTGGGTCGTCTCTGGCTTATCAAGGTGCCGGTCGGTTACTAGGCATATCCGAAGTACAAGCAGTATCTCTTTTCGCGACAGATGGTCTACAAGCAGATTTAAATATCTTCATTGATGTAGACGAAGCAACAGCGCAGGAAAGATTAAATCGGTCATTAGATCGAATCGAACTTGCCGGCAAAGACTTCCATAGTCAAGTAGCGGAAGCTTATCGAAATATCGCAGCTAACGACCCAGAACACTGGGTCGTAATAGACGGGAACGCCACAGTTGACGCAGTAACCGAAGAAATAATGGCTGTGATTAATCAAAGACTCTAATGGAACACGAAGAACTTTGGTCAACGGTTATTGGGCAACCAGAAGCAGTGTCTTTTCTAAAAACTGCTTCTCAAGCACCTGTTCACGCTTACCTTTTCATAGGACCAGAAGGAGCAGGTCGGCGACAAGCCGCGTATGCGTTTGCCGGATCACTACTTGTCACAAATCCAACAGAAGACGAGCGTCATCTTCAACTTGCTGCTAACGGGCAGCATCCTGATGTCGCTGAAATAATTCCACAAGGACCAGCATTGTTAGTTGAAGATGCTGAAAGAATTGTACGCGAAGCTTCTCGTTCGCCTGTTGAATCTACTCGCAAGATAATAATTGTTGACCGATTTCAAACAGCAGAACCAGAAGTATCAACCGCTCTTCTTAAAACTGTTGAAGAACCCCCAGAAAGTTCAGTATTTATCCTTCTTGCTGATGATGTTCCAGAACACCAAGTAACTATTGCTTCTCGATGTATACGAGTAGACGTTCCCGCTCTTTCCAACGAAGTTATAGCGGAAACATTGATTGAAGAAGGTGAAACAGAAGATCACGCTCGTTTACTTGCATTAGCTTCTTTTGGAAGCATTGAACGCGCTCGTTTACTGTCAACAGATCCATCGGTTATCAACCGTTACGAACTTTGGAAATCTATACCACGTCGATTAGATAATACAGGCGCGACGATCTCATCAATTGTTGAAGAAATAGAAGAACAGATCAGCGGTGCAGAGCAACCACTTATTTCAAAACACCAACTTGAACTAGAAGAACTTCAAGAAAGAGAAGAAACATTTGGGACACGAAGTTCAGGGCGAAAATATTTAGTGACAAAACAAAAGCGTGAACTTCGTCGCCTCAGAGAGGAAGAAATTAAATTTGGTTTTGGAGTTCTCTCTCGTGAATATGTAGATCGTTCTGAAGAAAATACAGACATTGTATTTAAAGCAACGAAACGAATCACTGAAGCAACGTCAGAACTAATTCGGAACCCTAATGAAACTCTTATGCTCCAAGCCCTCTTACTAGATTTACCTGCATTAGGGTAAAGAACATGCAAAATAACATGCAGAGCCCCGGACGTTACCGTGATCGCACTGTTGAATATGCAGGAGTTCTTGGTGAAAATCTTGAGATACCTTCTGCAAATCCAATTAACTACTACGAAGCAATTAACGGGTTAGATGAAAGCGACAAAGTAGTTATTGATGGAAAACTTTTTGTCCCTGGCGACAAAGAAGTAAACCCTCTTGTCATAATTGTTCCTGGAAGTCTAGGAGTAGGGCCAAATCATGAAGCACACGCCGAGACTCTCGTAGCTGAAGGCTACGCCGTATTTGTCTTAGACCCTTTTGGGGCACGGTCAGTAGAGTCAACAGTGGAGAACCAGACCCAGTATTCCTTCGCTGCAAGCGCTTTCGATGTCTTGGCAACTTATAAGAAATTGAGTGATCGAGAAGAAATTGATTCCGACCGTATTGGTGCTCAAGGACATAGCCGAGGTGGGTCAGCGATATTGACTGCGGTTACAAGAAAATTTGCTGATCCCATCATTGGAAAACAAAACAGTCTCAAAGCTGCTTATGCGGTCTACCCATGGTCTGGGCATCAATTCCTGTCACCCGAAATAGGTCAAACTAATCTCCACTCAATTATTGGAGAACTTGATGATTGGCTTTCTGTTCAACAAGTTGAAGAACATATTGCAGCAATTACGGCTACAGGAGCGAACGCCACGATACGAATAGTTCCTGAAGCGCATCATAGTTTTGACCGTCAAGGTGAAGTTTACGAAGTGCCTGAAGCAAAAGTAGCGCCCGAAGCTCCAACAATTATGATCACAGACGACGGTTCAATGGTTAATCCTCAAACCGGGCAACCTTCAACAGACATGACAGACTTTGATGCATTTGTATCTGCGCTAAAAAATGGTTTCGGTAAAACAGGTGCACACATGGGTGGCATCAAAAACCAACCAGAAATATTTTCAACTGACATGATTAATTTCTTTGGGAAAAATTTATAAATACAAATTAATTATCATGTAAGACAAATCGAATTCTTTTAAACCCTTTACCTTTTGATTCAGTCTTCGTGATTTCAATTCTTCCTACTTGGCTTGTAGAGGAGACATGGGTTCCGCCGTCAGCCTGTCTATCAAGACCAACGATGTCAACGACACGGATCTCTTCCACAGATTCTGGTACAAGGTTATTTTTAGTTCGGATTAAATCTCTATCAAAAACAGCGTTATCTCGAGATAAAAAAGAAACTTCGACCGGGCGGTTCTTCTCTATCTCTGTGTTACAGAGTTCTTCAACTTTTTGAGCAAAACCTTCTGGGATTTGCTCAATTTCAAAATCCATGCGACCAGATAAAGCGTCCATGCTTCCTCCCGTGACCACTCTCTTCCAGTCCCGCCAAATCACACCACAAAGAATATGCATAGCAGTATGAGTACGCATCATGGTCATCCTTCGTTCAGCATCAACGACTCCGTGGATTTCAGTCCCGACTTCTGGTATTACCCCTGCCAAAGTATGGAGCACTTTCCCGTCAATGGTTTTTACATCGATCACTGCCGCGGCGCCATTACCCCAAGTTATATGTCCCGTATCATGAGGCTGTCCTCCACTAGTCGCATAGAAAGCTGTTTGATCTAACTCAATGCGAGTGTCATCAATACTCATTACTGTTGCCGTGAACGTAAGCAAATCCGCGTCGTATAAATACAAACGTTTAGTCATTTGAGTTAATCCCACTCAAGTCATTAATTTCAATACTAAGCTCGTTATCAATAACTTCCCATGCCAAGATTTCTAAACCATCACCATTTGGAGGGAAACGATTGTTTGAATCACAGAAATCAATAAACATTGATTCTTGCTCTATCCATTGAACAAAACACCCAGTTTCTCCATTTGGAACTTTTGCTAAAAAAACAAACCATCCTGTAGAAGAGTCGTCACCGAAATGGTTTACCCAAATTGGACGATCTCCGCCCACGAGATCAGGGAAGGGAATTGGTCCATTTTTGGAAATTTCATCAGCTAAATTGTCAGCTTCAATTCCACGGAAATCTACGTCTCCTAGCCGAACATCAATCTCTGTAGACGTACCAGCTAACCGCAACATAAGCACCATTAATCCAATTGTCAGCCCTAAACCAACAATTCCAATTATTCCTGCTCGAAGAGTCGAGCGATTAACACCTTTTTGACTGGGCACAAATTACTCCTAATTAATAGATTTTTCCGCCCAAGGAGGAAACAGCATCAGTTTATGCCTAATATCGCTGAGACTTCATTTTGAATCTACTTA
>CATISD010000048.1 GCA_949538625.1 Acidimicrobiales bacterium AG-410-I20 | reverse complement strand
TTTACTTTTGATTACTTGGCGCACTTAAAGTCGAATCTGCATCAAAACAGAAGCAGAGGATCTCGATTAGTTTTTACTCTAACTCTTTTGCTTTTTCTGCATATTGCTCTACAGCCACTCGTAGAGTTTCTTCCGGATCTATTTCATTTATTCGAGCCCATTCAACTAATCCAAGTAGAACTTCTCCGAAAGCTTCTTCGTCCTTTGGCTCAATTTCTACTGAAATTTGATTTATACCTAATGTCGATGCCTTACGAAGCACTTTCGATGCTCTAGAGAGTGCCGGCAACGTCTTTGGTATCCCTTCAAATACTGAAGATCGATTTTTTTCTTTTTTCTTTATGTTTTCCCACGTAGACGCCATTTGCTTGATGTCTTTCGTTTCTTCTTCTGACTCGTTTTCTGTTGGGAAAACATGTGGGTGTCGACGTACAAGTTTTTCTGTTATTTCATTAGCAACGTCTTCCAAGTCGAAGTGCCCTCTGTCTTCAGCAATGCGGGAATGGAAAACTATATGAAGTAATAAATCCCCTAGTTCTTCTTTTAAGTGTTCCGTGCCCTTTCCTGTCTCTTCATCAAGATAATCAAGTACTTCGAGAACCTCATAAGTTTCTTCTAGAAGATGCGGTCGTAGCGAGGTGTGTGTTTGCTTAGCATCCCATGGGCATTCTGAACGCAACTTATCCATCAGAACCACTAATTTCCCGAGAGATTCTGTTCTTTGGTCAGTCATCTTCTAATTATCAATAGGCCCAGATGGTGGTTCCACTTTTCCGATGACGGCATCCCAACTTCCATATCTGCTATCAAGGGATACTTCCCGCGTCATTGTGGCGAATTCAACTAATTGTTGTAACGCTTTTTGTCCTGCATCAAGGAACGCCGGGGGTGTGATTACCTTTATTTCATCTATTCGGATGATGTGGAAACCAAATTGGCTTTGCACGGGGCCAACGAGAGTTTCTCCCGGTACCACATCTAGTTGCTGGAGTGCGCCAAGAACAGCCCGTTCAAACTCTGGAACAAAAACTCCTGTGGCTACACAACCAAGATTTCCACCCTGACTGCCTGATCCCGGGTCTTGAGAGAAAGAGATCGCCAAATCAGAAAAATCAGCACCATCAGCGAGAGAACCCATTAAATCGGTTGCCTCTGATCGTGAAGAAACAAGGATGTGGCTCGTGCATAGCTCATGTCCAGCTAAATGTGAATACGTTTCATAAGCTGATTCGACTCCTGGCCCTAATTGGTTTGCGAGGTTTAAAGCCGCCTGCCAAGTAGTAAGTCGTTTCAAAACTGGAGAGTCTGGTTCAAAACCATTGCTTACCAATTGGCTTTCTGCTTCTTCAAGGTCCGCTTGAGATGGAACCACATTGTGTTCAACTAAAAGGTCAACCAACGCTTCAAATTCAATGAACTGTTGGACTACTCCTGCCACAACCTCCGTGTTCAATGTTGCTGGGGCTTCTCCGTTGTAGCCGCGCTCAATTATCCAAGTAGTTAACTCTTCGCGATCTAACGAAGTCTGCCCAACTTCTATTGCGCTGCTTGATGACCCACAAGAAGAAAAGAGGAGCACCGCAGGCAGAAATAACAGTCGGAAAATAATCTTCATGCTTTAGGAGGCTATGGGAGAATTTGAAGAATCAACCATTGGAACTAGATCTTCAAG
>CATISD010000047.1 GCA_949538625.1 Acidimicrobiales bacterium AG-410-I20 | reverse complement strand
TGTCGATATAGATACAACCGAAATAACTACTCGATCTGGAGCAGGTATTGGGAACACTGAAGGAAGAATTATTGAAATGTTTGGAGAAAGAATTGTTACGACGCCACTTCCAGACTCTTCAGGAAATTTGTTGGCATACGTTCCAAAAGATGATTCAGATAAAGAATTTAGAATTATGTTTCTTAGTGATGGAGAAGAAATTATAAAATTTTGGTCTGGTCGATTGCCTTGGGCTGAAATTCTTGATGGTAGTTGCCCGAATAGTTAGTCAAAAACACTGGTTAGAAGTTCAAGGCGACAATTTTGGTTAGTAATTCGAGTTTCTATCTCTGGAAACTTATTTGCATCTTCTAATTTTATTCCGCCGCTACATTCGAGGACTAAAGCTAATTCTGTGGATCTTTTATACATCTGAGTGTGTACTAAGTCCCAATCGGTTTCTATCTCATTTATAACTTCATCAAAAACTTTTGGCCGTTTTGCATTTAGTTCTTCCCATCGCCCAGGTCTTTGAGAAGGAGGTAAACGTAAACCAGCAGACTTTAGTCTCGCTACTAATTCTCGCCCATCTACAGGTTGAGCTCCGTTCTGAATTGCTGTCTCACGAAGTTGACTATTGATGTCGTAATGGTCGCCTTGAAAACTCATTCTTCTTAACCCAAGCTTTTCTGCAAATTCATGGAGTTCCTCGTATGTTTTATCACTAACTAAATGAGCCCAATTTTCGCCTTGCCAAGGCCATATCGCGGAATCAACAAGAACCGTCATAGTTCTATGGTGCCCTTTCAAGGTTAATAAGTGCCAAAATCAAAGTGTGAGTAAAAATAATAACGATGTTGTAACGCTGAAGATACCGAGTTCATCACCATTTACTCCCCTTGTACGTGTTGGTCTAACAACTCTTTTTCGTATACATCGAATCAACTCAGACAATCTTGAGTCTTTTACACAGACGATTCAAGAAGCTGTAGAAGAACTTTCTGAAGAGGGACCTACTATTACTGCTTTTTATAAGGTCACCAATGATGAAGTATTTATTGAACTCAAATGTAAGAAAAAAACTCTCCGTTTTACTTCTTCTTAGTCAATTACTTTGGACCTTTGAATCACTGCCCATGTAGCTTCTCCCAAAGTAGAAGCGACGGCATCCCATCCATGACCGACAGCCGACTCAAGAGAGTGCACAACTTTCTCAACTGGGAGATGTATAGGTGTTTCTGGTCCTCTGCTATTTACCCAAACCAAATAGCCTTCCGTTGAGAGACACCGCTCAACCTCTTTAGGAAATAAAAACATATTTTGAAGGATAAGAACATCTATTGCTCCGTTTGCTACGGGCAATGCCGAACCATCAGCGCAAACTAACGGCGGAGCATTCTCAATTGCATTATTTAGCATTGCTAACGAAAGATCCATAGCAATGAATGAATCAAACTTACTGATGAGATCACGAGCAGATATACAAGTTCCGGCACCTAGTTCTAAAGCTATTTGTCCTTTGACTTCTCCTCGGTTAAGGGCATCTAAAATTGGTAGATTTCGTTGTGGATGATCTCTAGTAGCTGTCCATTCTTCAGCTAATGAATCAAAAAGCTGTCTTACTTCTTCAGTTAAAGAGGAATCCCATATTCCGTCTTCGGCTAAATGAGTAGTGACTTCACGCATTCGATGCGTGACTGGGGTAAGACGAGTAGCTAGATCTTTGCCGTCAGAACTAGGGAGTCTTGTAATCTTTCCTTTCAAGAAACCGACCTTTATTTAGATTTGGTTTTTACTTACGTCCAGTTGAACCAAAGCCACCTGATCCACGATCCGAATCATCGAGTTGATCTACTTCATGAAATACCACAGATTCAACTTTTTGTATAACAAGCTGAGCTATTCTCTCGCCTTTGACTACATCAAATGGGGTATCTGGATCAGTGTTTATTAATAGAACTTTCAATTCGCCCCGATAACCGGAATCAATAAGACCCGGCGTATTTAAACAGGTAACACCGTGTTTGAATGCAAGCCCACTTCGTGGTTGGACAAATCCTGCATATCCTTCTGGAATAGCAATTGCTATACCAGTTGAAATAAGAGCACGGCCTCCCCCAGGTGGCAAAGTGATATTTTCGTTCGAAACTAGGTCTGCTCCTGCATCACCTTCTTTTGCATACTTTGGAAGAGGTAGGTCAGAATCAATACGTGTAATTGGAATTTCCATCATGATTCTGATCTTACGCTTCAATAAGGCGTTGCCCATGATTCAGTGACAGTAAACCGACATAGACTTAGAACATGTTGGTTTGGATGGATCTTGAAATGACCGGGTTAAATCCTGAGAAAGATGTGATTGTTGAGATTGCGACTTTAATTACGGATGACAATCTTGAAATCATTGCAGAAGGTCCTGATCTCGTAATACATCATCCAGATGAAACACTGACAATTATGGATGACTACGTTAAAAATATGCATGAAGGCTCCGGACTTCTTGATGATATAAAAAAGTCTTCAATTTCACTTGAACAAGCTGGAGCGGAAACTCTGCAATTTCTAAAGTCTCATATTCAAGAGTCCGGTTCAATTCCGCTCTGTGGCAATTCCATAGGTACGGACAGGAGATTTCTAGTTAAAGCATTTCCTGAAATTGATGATTTTCTTCACTATCGTTGT
>CATISD010000046.1 GCA_949538625.1 Acidimicrobiales bacterium AG-410-I20 | reverse complement strand
GAAGATGCCCTTAAGAGTGTAAGCGATCTTCTCGGTTAATAAATTCTTTACTTTCCATAGTGTAAAGTGAGAAAAGAGTGTAAAGTGACATGTGAGGTTGACATGTCAGACAAAAAAGATAAAGATCATCGCCTAAAAGTCAAGCCTTATAGAGCGACTCTTCAGGCCAAAATTGATGATGGAGAGCTAGAACTAGTCTCTCCTCTTTCTTCTCAACGCGAAGCCTGTAAAGCGATGGGTGCATCAAGTGCATATTTACAGTCAAAACCTCACGAGGCGTTCCGCATGTTGCAAAAGGAAGGCACCGTCACTGTTGAAGACCTCCTTCATCATCTAGAACTCTTAGAGACAACTGGAATATCCGGTATAGAAGATCTGTGGGAACGTAGACAACTTTCATCAGACACGCGTAGAAATTCTAAGCCGGGACGAATGAGAGATTTCTTCCTTGCCCCGTCTGTGGATCAAGTGGCTTTAGAAACTAGGGCAAGTTCTTTAGCGACACGTTCAATAAAAACCGACTCGAAACGTGCAGCACTTGAACTCTCAATAAAATGCATGGACTTAACCACATTAGAAGGTGCAGATACACGAGAAAAAGTTTCATCACTGTGCAGAAAAGCGATTCGCCCCGATGCAACAAATTCTTCAGTTCCTTCAGTAGCTGCAGTTTGTGTTTATCCAGAAATGGTCGAACACGCTGCCGAATTTGTAGCCGGAACTTCTGTAAAGGTAGCAAGTGTCGCAGGCGCGTTCCCAAGCGGTCTATCAAATTTAAATGTTCGACTTTCCGACATCGCTGATGCAGTTAGCCGAGGAGCAGATGAAATAGATATTGTCCTGAACCGTTCCGCATTTCTCACTGGAAAATATGTACAAGCCGCTGATGAGATTTCAGCAGCAAAAGAAGCATGTGGAGAAGCTCACCTTAAAGTAATTCTCGAAACAGGAGAAATAGGGGGATATGACCAAATACGAAGAGCTTCTGAACTTGCAATGCATGCAGGAGCGGACTTCATAAAAACGTCAACCGGGAAAATATCAAAAGCATCAACATTGCCCGTAGTGCTTTGTATGGCTGAAGCGATAAGAGACCATGCTGATCGAACCGGTCAAATTGTTGGACTCAAAGCAGCGGGAGGTATCAGGACCGCTAAACAGGCTTGGCACTATTTGGTAGTCATAGGTGAAACGCTTGGACAAGAATGGTTAACTCCCGACATGTTCAGAATCGGAGCATCAAGCCTTTTGAACGATGTTCTTCAACAACTCGGCAAAATCGAAACTGGTCGTTACTTCGGCCCCAATTATGTGACGGTGGACTGATATGAACGCAAAGGAAACATTCAATCTTGAGTACGCTCCGGCACCAGAATCAACAAAAGTTGTATCAATCAATAAGAGTTATGGATTGTTTATAGGTGGCGAATTCGTCAAACCCAAATCCGATAAAACATTCTCAACGATAAATCCTGCAAATGAAGAGCATCTTTCTGAGATAGCTGAAGCCTCAAGCGAAGATGTAAACAAAGCAGTTAAAGCAGCCCGCAAAGGTTATGAAGATAATTGGCGGGATATGCCTGGTAAACAACGAGCCCGTTACCTTTACCGCATTGCAAGACAAATTCAAGAAAGATCTCGAGAGTTTGCTGTCTTAGAAACACTGGATGGCGGAAAACCAATAAAGGAAAGTCGAGATTTCGATCTTCCACAAGTTGCAGCCCATTTCTTTTATAACGCCGGGTGGGCAGACAAACTCGACTACGCCTTCCCCAATAGACAAGTGACATCACACGGGGTGGTAGGGCAAATTATTCCCTGGAACTTCCCGTTACTGATGGCTGCTTGGAAAATCGCTCCCGCCTTAGCAACAGGTAACACGGTTGTGCTCAAACCAGCAGAAACCACACCACTCACTGCGTTACTTCTCGCTGAATTGATTCAAGACGCTGACCTTCCACCAGGAGTGGTCAATATTGTTACTGGAGCTGGAGAAACTGGTGAAGCACTTGTGAACCATCCAGATGTCAATAAGTTGGCTTTTACCGGGTCAACAGAAGTCGGGAAAAGAATTCAACAAGCAGCGGCAGCTCGACGCCTCCCACTCACTCTTGAGTTAGGTGGTAAAGCCGCCCATGTCGTATTCGAGGACGCAGCCATTGATCAAGCGATAGAAGGAGTAGTGAATGGAATCTTCTTCAACCAAGGACATGTATGCTGTGCTGGTTCACGCCTTCTCGTTCAAGAATCAATAGCTGAAGATTTTATCGCGCGTTTAAAAAGACGACTAGCTTTACTCAGAGTCGGAGACCCGCTTGATAAGAACACAGATGTTGGTGCAATCAACTCAGGAGCGCAACTTGCTCGAATACAAGAACTAGTTGAATCAGGGGTCGCAGAAGGAGCTGAAATATTTCAACCCACATGTGAACTACCTG
>CATISD010000045.1 GCA_949538625.1 Acidimicrobiales bacterium AG-410-I20 | reverse complement strand
CCATCTCGTTGAACTCTAATTATGGCTTTGGCTCCATCAACTAGACGTCGCTTTCGCTCTCCATCGAAAGCTAAAAGCACAGGGCCTTCCAAAATTATTTCCTCTCCTAATCCAATTTTTTTCGTTTCTGCCAATCCAAGGTCGGCATAATGCCCAGGAGCAGTAGGACCACGAACAATGCGATCACTTTTCGAAGGAGAAATAAAACGAATGAGGAGACCAGCATCTTCTGACGAACTAATTTCTTCGATCAGTCCACCCACCCCAGCAAATCCTACGGAGGAAGGATCTGCTTGAGTGAGAACCGCAAGTGAAAGAGTCTCAGGATCAAAAAGTTCAAGTGATCCCACATATCGGTCTCTCACCGCAACTGCATCTATTAATGCTAAATCTGGCTCTTCCGAAAGTCCATTTTGATCACATACTTCTAATCTGACGACCTTAGATCTTTGTGCTGTTTCGTCTATAGATACTTGGCCCAATGCTAAGTGTCCCGCTGCAGCTCCAGCCACAGTCGCTTCAACAAAAATAGGAAATGCGTTATTTGTACCGGTTGACACTGGAATTACCGGTATATCTGGCCAAGCAAGTGCTGCCACTCGATTCGTTCCATCTCCTCCAAGAACCACTACAACCATGCACCCTTGATCGTGCATATAACGCACCGCATTACTCGTGTCTTGTTCTGAATAGGTAAGAGGATCTTTTACCCAATCCAGTTCTACACCTCGAATTGTTTCTGTCGCTCTTTCGATTATTCGATGAGGGTCCCCCTGCACAATGAAATTATTGGCTCCAGCCTCACATGCTCCAAGGACGACCCTTCTGACTATGTTGACCTTGTCTGCAACTGTCACGCTTCCGGCTGCAGCAATTGCTCTTCTTACGTCAGTTCCTGATCGCGGATTCACAACAAGTCCAATTGGTGAACTATTTTTGGAATCAACAGACGTCATATTCAATCACGAAGCAGCAGAAACAACGGGGACTAACCTAACCATCTAATAACTTTCCTTTTGCTATTAGTAAGAATAGAAACCTTGTCCTGATTTTCTGCCGAGTTGACCTGCTGCAACCATGCGTTTCAACAGCGGTGGCGGTAAATAAAAGGCATCTCCATATTCAGCAAACAAAGTTTCACCAACAAGCAGCATGGTATCGAGACCAATCATGTCGCTTAGTTCCAATGGGCCCATTGGGTGAGCGGCTCCAAGTTTCATACCTGCATCTATGTCTTCCGCCGTGGCATGGCCTGCTTCATACATTTTCATAGCAGCCAGCATGTAAGGGACTAAGAGCATATTTACAACGAAACCTGCGCGATCTTTCGCCGCAACCACAGTTTTTTCAATTACTTCTGTGGTGAAGTTAGTCATGTTTTGAATCACTGATTCTGAAGTCCTAACTGATGGTATGACTTCTACCAATTTCATTACTGGAGCTGGGTTAAAAAAGTGTAAACCGATTACCTGTTCTGGCCTCTTAGTGTTCATTGCGATATCAATGATCGGTATTGAAGATGTATTTGTAGCCAAAACTGCTTCGGGAGATGTAACCACTTCATCTAGTTCAGAAAAAATTTGTGCTTTTAATTCATATGATTCAACCACTGCCTCAACTACCAAATCACTTGATGCAAGATCGACAAGATCTGTCGTATAGGACAGATTAGATAAGACTGCGGCGTGAGACTCTTGATCAAGTTTTCCGCGTTCTAAAGCACGGTTCAATGATTTCTCAATACCCGCTTGACTTTTTTCAGCCAGTTCAGCGTTGACTTCTTTGATAACTGTTTGGAGTCCTGCTTTAGCCATTACTTCAGCAACCCCGCCCCCCATTTGTCCTCCGCCGACAATTCCGACCTGTTTTATTCCGTAATTTGACGATGTCATATCTATACCTCCTCGTTTTCGGTAATTACCACCGATTCAATCACTATGTCGGTTTCTGGTCGGTCACTATGATTGGTAGGAACTTTTTGCATGGCGTCTGCTACTTCTAAACCGCTAATTACTTGACCGAATAATGAGTATTGAGGCGGTAAGCCCTGACCACTTGGCCCTGTAATGATAAAGAACTGGCTTCCATTTGTATTTGGTCCAGCATTAGCCATAGCCAACGAACCCAATTCATAACGTCCTGGTGCCGGTAGCTCATCCTCAAATCTATACCCAGGTCCCCCCATGCCAGTGCCTTGTGGGTCCCCTCCTTGTACGACAAATCCGTCGATAACCCGATGAAAAATGATCCCATCGTAGTAGTGCCAACGCGCGAGAAAAACAAAATTATTTACTGTTTTAGGAGCTAAAGCGGGATTCAAATGAATAGTCATTGCCCCCATGGAAGTAGCCATTTCAGCCGTATAGGTTTTTTCAACATCTATCACCATTGGAGGTGGCGCCGAAAACTCCGTACGCCGTGGGCTGGACCCGTCTACTGCTGGTATGTCTTGGCTTTCTTCTGTCACGATGCCTCCTAGGCAATGATTTGTTTACATAAGAAATTTATGTTTCTTGTTATTAACAAAGGCTAGAGGACAATACGAGAAGCGAAACCTTGGGGGTATCACCCATTCATCTCTCTGGCTTGATTAGGGTGCCGCGCATGACCCTTAACTCATTTTTAAACCAACCTGTTCAATTGCAACAGGGAATTGTTGAATCAAATGAACCGCTCGGATGGGTCAGTTTGGCATGTACTCATTGTGAGGTTACTTGGCGAGGCAGCCTTGGAGATCTCTGTTGGTCTTGTGGTTCTTTAGGGCATCAACCTGCTAGCACAAGAGTAATTCCGGGCTAACTCTCAGAAATGTTGTACTCAAGCATTTGAACGGTCTTCTTGCCCTCATTGGTGTCTTGTTCTCCTACGGGCACAAAACCAAACTTCTTGTGAAACCGTAAGGAACGTTCATTTCTTGGTTGAAGATTAACTTCAGCGCATAAAAATGAGTATCCGGATGAGTCTTCAATAAACTTTTTGTAAAAACGCTGACCTAATCCTTGGCTGAAAATTTCAGAATCTACTACTACACGATCTACATACAGAAACTTTTTGTACCGAGATGAAAACCACGCATAGTTTTCACTTTCATAAGGAAGGCCTGGGCCATCAAGACCCACTAAAAAGCCAACTATTTCACCATCCACTTCGCCTACAAAGAAGGTATTTGCCACGTCAAAATACCATTGGAGATCTTCCGCAGTTAATTCGTTTACAGCAGGAACAGCTTCATTGTTCATTACCAACAAAGTGTTAAGATCCTTTTGTTCAACTAGGCGAACATGAACTTCGAAATTTTTTTGCATATCTAGAAATAACTTAACTCATCTGATCTAAAGACTTCTAACCTATCTATATGGACACTTCTTCAATTACAGCGGCGCGCGTCGTTAATGGAACCAAAATCTATGGCGAGGGTGAAACTGAGGTACGGGCTCTTGATGAGATCAACGTTGAATTTCAAACAGGAGAATTTACTGCAATCATGGGTCCCTCAGGATCTGGTAAATCAACCCTCATGCACTGTGTTGCTGGGCTTGACATTCTTACTTCGGGGCAATCTTATATAAGCGACGTCTCACTGAACGACCTATCCGACCGAGAACTAACTTTGCTTAGACGAGACAAGGTTGGATTCGTATTCCAAGCCTTTAATTTGATCCCGACTTTGAAAGCAAAAGAGAACCTTACTCTCCCTATGGATCTTGCAGGTCAGAAAGTAGACCCCTCTTGGTTAGATCAAATAGTTAATGCAGTGGGCATTGCAGATCGATTAGACCATCGACCTGACCAACTATCTGGTGGGCAGCAACAAAGAGTCGCAGTAGCCAGAGCACTAGTTTCCCAACCGGCTATCGTCTTCGCAGACGAACCAACTGGAAATCTAGATTCGATCACTGGTAGCGAAGTGCTTGATTTCTTACGATCTGCTGTAGATGACCTAAATCAAACCCTTGTAATGGTCACTCATGATGCTGCAGCAGCTAGCCGTGCCGACCGGGTTCTTTTTCTTGCGGACGGAAAAATAGTGGAAGAACTCAGTGCTCCTTCCTCTGAAGAGATCTTTGATACTTTGAAACGCCTTGATGGCTAATGTTTAGACTTACCCTTCGTAATATAAGCCGCAGAAAATTACGATATGCGTTAACTGCCTTCGCTGTTGTACTCGGTGTGGCATTTCTCTCAACATCTTTTTTTCTCACCGATCGCCTACGAGATTCATTTGACGAACTATCTGCTGACATCGGTGCAGACCAAGACCTAATAGTGAGAGCAGCAGTGCCGCAGGACGCTGATCGTTCAATTCGTGTTCCGGTACCAGAACAAATTCTTGAGATAGTAAACGCTGAAATAGTTGGTGTTAAAACAGTGGTGCCCTACATCAGAGCATTCAACGTACAACCAATATTTATTAATAGTGACGGTGAATCAGAAGCCGTAACCACTTTCGGTGCTCCTCAAATGGGTTTCAACTACTACGAGGCAGGGAAGTTAACACAATTTTTTCTCGTGGAAGGTCGTGCCCCTCAATGGGTTGGCCCTATTGAAGAAGAAGCAACAATTGGTGAATTTCTTTTAGATATCGACACTGCTTCCGATAATGGTTTTGTTGTTGGTGACACCTACAACGTTAGTGGCCCGCTTGGAATTCGAGAGTTCGAATTAGTTGGCACAATGAACTGGCGATCTCCCGATGAGAACAAAGGCGTAGGCGCCACACTGTCGGTTTTTGAAACCGAAACTGCTCAAACATTTTTGAATAGAAATATTCCTTTAGGAAACTTCGGCGAAATAGGGACCTTTGATGAAATATTGATTGAAGTTGAAGAAGGAGTTGACATCCTGACTGTGCAAACTTCACTTCAATCCTTACTGAACGGGTTCACTGATCAATTCGCTCTAAATTTTTCAACTCTTCCCGAAACACAGCAAGACGCACTCGCTTCTTATATTGACGTACGAATAGAAGTTGTTGACTCAGAAACTATCACTCAAGAGAATGCAGACGACTTTTCTCAGTTCATTGATATTCTTTCAAGCGTTTTATTAGCTTTTGCCATTATTGCTGTCATAGTCAGCGCCTTCATTATCAATAACACATTCTCTATCGTTCTTGGGCAACGGGTAAAAGAACTCGCACTTCTAAGAGCATTGGGTGCTACCTCACGTCAAGTCGTTCAATCTGTGATTTTAGAAGCGATCTTAATCGGTGTATTTGCAAGTGCTTTAGGACTAGTCGCTGGTTACGGATTGGCTTTAGGTGGGCAAGAATTACTTGAGTCTGTTGGACTCGGCAGGAATTCCGGATCTCTACCTATACGTTCACGAACAATCATTGTGGCTGCTGTGATAGGTATTGGAGCTACTGTTGTATCTTCTATCGGTCCCGCTAACCGAGTGCGTTCTATAGCTCCTGTTGAAGCTCTTCGTGATCAGTCCGGACTTACACCAACAAGTCTTTCACGGCGGTTAATCGGCGGGGTTAGCATCGCTTCCATAGGTGTAATCATGTTACTGATCAGCATCTTCAGAGACAGTTTGAGTACTGCTCCTCAATTAACGCTTCTAGCTGCTGGTGCATTAGCTACTTTTGGAGGCGTTTACCTTCTAAGTCCTGTAGTAACACGACCAATCGCCAACTTTCTCGGTCTACCAATCCAGAAAGTATTCAAAATGCCGGGAAGGCTTGCAAAAGAGAATGCTGGCCGTCGACCACGACGCACCGCAGCAACTGCTGCTGCTCTCACTATCGGACTAGCACTTGTAAGTATGGCTGCGGTAGTTAGCGATTCCCTTAAAGCAACTATCGGGAAAACACTTGATACAAGTATCTCCGCTGACCTATTTATCAGTTCACAAGGAGGCTTCGGGCCTCCTACGGGGTTTTCCTCTGATCTTGTGAATGATTTGCGTGTCGCTGCAGAAGAAAATCCAGAGTTGATTAATTCTACGGTCAACTACAGATTTGCTTTCTCTGGAATGACAGTTGCCGATGACTACAAGGATGTTGTTAGCACTGATTTAGCCTTGCTCCCTCAACATATGGATATTGGCCTTACAGAAGGCTCAATAAGTGCTCAGACTCCTGAAGACTCAGATGGAGCATTACTTCTTCATTCTGACCCGGCAGAAACAAATAATTTTTCTGTTGGAGATCAAGTTTCAGTCAAATTTGGTGGCACTCGTGAAGCAAATCTAACCATTACTGGTATTTACAATAACGCCACGCTGCTTGGCAATTGGGTTGTTGATAACTCAACATTTGAAAAATATCTTCCGCAGACACAAGACTTTTTTCTCAGTGTCCTTTACACTTCAGAAACTAATGTTGAAGAAGCGCTTGGGCTAGTAACTACTTTCACCGATGAGTACCCGCAACTCGCTGTAGAAAGCCAAAGAGAGTATCGGGAATCTGTTGAAGCGCAACTTGATCAAGTACTAAGGATCATCACAGTATTCCTTGGCCTATCTCTCTTGATCGCTGTTTTGGGTATCACCAATACCTTGGCTCTATCTGTATACGAACAGACTCGCGAATTAGGACTTCTGCGAGCAATCGGCATGACTAGACGTCAAGTACGCCGTATGGTCCGCTGGGAAGCCGTAATTATCGCTCTCTTTGGTGGGATTTTAGGAGTTGCTATGGGAATACTCTTTGGGCTTGCTGCTACGGCAGCCATTGATACATCAATCGTTAGTGAACTTTCAATACCTGTTAGATCTGTGATTCAATACCTAGTGATCTCAGCAATCTTTGGAATTGTTGCGGCAATTCTGCCGGCTTATAGAGCTTCAAGACTAAAAGTATTAGATGCAATATCGCACAACTAATACATACTGCTAACAAAGGACTTCTGGTAAAGAACCAGAATAAATAATTGCTACTCTTTTTGTTGCACGTGTAAGCGCCACATAAAGAGCACGAAGTCCCTGCTCTTGCTCCTCAGCAATACGTTTCGGCTCAACTACTACTGCGGCATCAACTTCTAAACCTTTTACAAGCCCAACTGGAACCACGGTTACAGAAGAATCTAGGCCTGCTCGGGTGGGTCTTCCAAAATCTACTTTGTTAGTTGAAAGCAGTTCCTCAATTTCTTCTATCTGTGATGCTGCAGTAATTACTGCAAGGTTCCCAGCACCAACTGTATTTAACTCTTCTTTTATTACTGAAACTAAACCATTTTGTTGGTCATCAAGTTGCGCTGAGATGAATGTAGGTGGCTCCCCATCACTTCTGACAGAACGTGGTGGAGTGAGATCGGGTGCTACTTTAACTAATACTTTTGTCGCTATATCCATTAGCGGTGCTGGGATACGGTAACCAACGGTAAGTTCATACTGGTTGACTGGGCGCCGATCAGGCAAGTGTTCAAGGATGCTATCCCAGTCATTATGTGCCCAAGCACCTGTTGCCTGCGCTATATCTCCTACCACAGTCATTGACCCATTCAATGATCTTCTTTCGAGCATCCTCAGATCCATTGGCGACAAGTCTTGAATTTCATCAACAACAATGTGTCCATAAGTTCGAATAGCTTCTAAATCACGTCGCCCTGGCCTTGCACCCAAAGCAGCACGTGCTTCATCCAATAAAGATGCATCTGATGCACTCCATCGGACCTCTTCAGCAATTTTGGAGCGTGGACGATAGAGAGCTTCTACTTCTCTTTCGGTAAGTTCTGAATCAGCAGCACGAATTAATGCCCGTGAACCAAAACAATCGTTGAGCAATTGAGCCGGTGTTAACACTGGCCACATCCATTCGAGAGCCTCTCGTATTTGAATATCCCCTCTCAACCGCTCTGCTAGTCCCTTAGGATCAAGAGATTCACGTCCGCTTAAAGCTAATGCTTGGAAAAACTCTGCTTCAACAAACCTTCGCGCTGCGTTATGAGTCCGGAAACGACGACGAGCTTCCGAAACTATTTCAGCGCTTTTCTCGGCAGATAAATACAGCCACTGCACCCCATGCCCAATTCTAAAATCTTCACGTAACGGCCTTTGGCGGGTGCGTATAGCGCGTGAAATAAAACGCACCATACGTAAGTCGCCTTTTAGCCTTGATATCTCTTCAGCGTCTCTTCGATCATCAACCCATGCTCGGTCAATCAGATCTGCTAAAGAAGCCATTTCTACGCCTGCTTCTCCTAAAGAGGGAAGAACTTGTTCGATGTAAGCTAAAAAAAGTCGATTTGGTCCAACAACCAAAACCCCTTGTCCTTCAAGAGGGAACCGGTGAGTGTAAAGAAGGTAAGCAGCTCTATGAAGAGCTACAACAGTTTTTCCTGTACCTGGCCCGCCCTGTACTGACAAAACACCAGCAAGCGGAGCTCTAATAATCGCATCTTGTTCTGCTTGAATTGTGCCAACAATGTCACCTAAGCGGCCCGTTCGTTCAGTCTCTAGAGCAGCGATTAACGCTCCTTCACCTCGAAGACGTTTACTTTCATCACGGAATCTCTCGATATCTCCAAATAACTCATCTTCGATAGCTAATAGCTGGCGGCGGCGGCTAACAAAATGTCTTCGTCTTTCTAATCCCATAGGTTCCGGACCTGTGGCTCGATAGAAAGCTTCTGCGACTGGCGCTCTCCAGTCGACAACTATTGGATCTTGGGTTTCATTCCAGACGCCTATTCTCCCTATGTAGAAACGATTACCGCCAAGTCCCTCTTCTTGGTCTATACGTCCAAAAATAAGAGCAGCTTCACCAAGATCTAGTTCCTCTAGCCGACCAGCAACTGACTCCCATATTGCTTCTTTTTCAAAACGAGCCTGATTGGTCCCTCCACGTCCTACCTCAACCATGTCAGTCAAATCAAGTGCCCGAAGTCGTGCAGACTCCAGATAAAAATACGCCTTATCTACATAGGCTTGTTCAACTTCAAGTTCAGGATGCATCAACATCCTCCGAAAATATAGACATAATCAATCGTGGTTCCTATGAGAATTCATTCCTTCGTATGAGCATTTTCCCCATAATTGGCCAAAGATTTATTCTAGCGGAGGAAATATCTTCACCAATCTGCTCTAAAGTGTCGGTTTCTTTCTTTAATCTGCGACGATGGGGACCATGATTACTATTGGACTCGTATTAAGCGCTGGAGGAACTTCTGGCGCCGCCTATCACGCTGGAGTTCTCTCAGGACTCTTTGAAGCGACGGGTTGGGATCCAAGAACAGCAGATCTTATAGTCGGAACTTCTGCTGGTGCTAGTACCGCTATTGGGCTCCGTGCAGGTTTATCCGCTACTGACCATTCCGCATATTATGCAAATGAAGAGTTAAGCCCTGAAGGGCAAACGATTAGAAACCGAGTTATAACTCCCCTTAATCTCCCAAAGAGTCCTCCTCCTCATAAGTCTTTATGGCCAGCTAACCCGTACTTGATATTTCAAGGTGTCTTGGGGCGAGGAAGGCCTCGTCCTGTTGTTTCTTTAGCTGGAATGTTGCCTGAAGGTCAGGGGGATGCTTCCTCACTTTCAGCGCGTATTAATGAATCTCATCCTGATCCATGGCCAAATATGTCTACTTGGATATGTAGCGTTGATTTAGATTCAGGGAAAAGAGTGGTTTTCGGACGAGATGATGTTGAATGTGATGTCGGAACAGCTGTTCAAGCTTCCTCCTCTATTCCGGGTTATTTCCAGCCAGTTGAATTAAACGGTGTACGTTACGTAGACGGAGGTATCCATTCTTCTACTAACGCCGACTTGGTTGCTCCTTTAGGCCTCGACATAGTCATAATTTCTTCTGCAATGACTGCTGTCCCAAGTGAATCTCCTTGGCCCGGTGGCCCTATTGGGAGAGCGTGGCATAGTCGTACTTTACGAAGAGAGGTAGAAAGAATCCGTAGTTACGGAACTTCTGTGCTGGTATTTCAACCAACCTCGGAAGATCTGAGAGTTCGGGGAGAAGACAATATGTCGGTAGACAATCCAGAGGAAATTTGTCAAATGGCTAGGACTTCAACCCTTGCTCATCTTTCGAACCCGCACGTCGTCAAATCACGTAAAATTCTAGAAAGATCACTAAACCAACCTACGTAATGAACCATTTATCTGATTCTCCGTTTCTAGCTGCTTGCCGAGCTGAGCCACACCAACATACTCCGGTGTGGTTCATGAGACAGGCGGGGAGATCTCTTCCTGAATATAGAAAAATTCGGGGAGATGGGAGCATTTTAGATGCAATAAAGAATGCTGACCTTTCAACTGAAATTACTTTGCAGCCAGTTCAGCGGTATAACACTGATGCCGCGATTTTGTACTCGGACATAGTGGTTCCTCTCCATGCTCTTGGATTCGGTGTAGAGATTCATCCTGGTGTCGGACCAGTAGTAGAAAACCCTTTTTCTTCGGCTGCTGATTTGAAACGTCTACGTTCACTTCAACCGGAAGACGACACCCCCTATGTCTTAGAAACAATTCAACAACTAATAAAAGTGTTGAACGTTCCTTTGATTGGATTTGCGGGTGCTCCATTTACTCTGGCTTCTTATCTTATTGAAGGAGCGCCTTCTAGAACCTACGCTCGAACTAAAACATTGATGCTTGAAGACCCAGATCTATGGGATGCACTAATGGGTCAACTCGTAGAGATAGTTGTTTCCTCTTTACATTCCCAAATTGCTGCGGGAGTTTCTGCGGTTCAATTATTTGATAGTTGGGCAGGGGCACTAAGTCCTGCTGTTTACGAGCGCTTTGTTTTACCTCACAGTAAAAAAATATTTTCAACAATAAACGCTCTAAATGTTCCGACTATTCATTTCGGTGTTGGAACAGGGGAAATTCTTGAATTGATGGCATCTGCCGGTTCTTCAGTTATGGGAATAGATTGGCGAACTCCACTTGATATTGCGCGTATGCGGCTTGGGTCAGAAGCAGTCCTTCAGGGAAACCTTGATCCAGCTATTTGCTTCGCTTCGGAAAAAGTAATTTCAAATGAGGTATCAGACATCCTTGCGAGAAATAAGAATCACCCTGGGCACATCTTTAACCTCGGTCATGGCGTTTTGCCTGAAACTAATCCCGAGGTTCTTGAAAAGGTTGTTGAGCAAGTTCACTCATACCCACTTAATTTTGGGGAAAGAAATGGCTCTTAAACGAGTCGCTGTCATCGGTGCAGGGATATCAGGGCTTGCATCTGCGTATTATCTGAAAAAGAACTCACAAGACACTGAAATTCTAATTTTTGAATCTGAAAACATATGTGGCGGGAAACTTGTCACCTCTTCTTTTGCCGGGATTCCTGTTGATGAAGGTGCAGACTCTTTTCTTGCTCGAGTTCCTTGGGCTTTTGATTTATGCAAAGAACTTGGTCTCGAGTTGGAACTAGTTTCTCCTTCTGCTCGAAATGCTTCACTATGGCTTGATAAAAAACTTCAGTCAATACCGTCTCCAAATGTTCTTGGTGTCCCACTAAACATAGATTCTGTTCCTGCCGGGCTTTTATCTTCTGAAGCTTTATTACGGCTTAGCGGAGAAGGATTCCCAGACCGCGTTTTGCCTGATGGCGATCTGAGTGTGGGACAAGTTATTCGGGCGTGCGTGGGTTCAGAAGTATTAGAACGTCTTGTTGATCCACTTTTAGGTGGGGTGAACGCCGGTAGAGCTGATGAAATGAGTTGTGCTCTTATGGCTCCACAACTGCTTGAAGCCGCACACCATTCTGACGGAATGTTGAATCATCTTCGAAGTGTCACGAAAAATGCTGATCCGAATGCGCCAGTATTCCATACCCACCCAGAGGGTATGAGCCGAATTATTGATGCATTAACCGATTCACTCAAATCATCTTTGAGGACAAACAATCGAGTTCAAAATATTGGTTTTTCCGAACAGAAGTGGAGAATTGATACAGAAAATGGATTTGAACTTGTTGATGGGGTGCTTCTTTCCACTCCTGCCTATATTTCATCAAATCTCCTGCAAAATAGTTTTCCTTCATTATCGAAAGAGTTCTCCTCCATCGAATTTGCCTCAGTAACACTCATCACATTTGGTTATTCTCGGACAGATTTTGAAGCTGATGCTTCTCAAAGTGGCTATCTTGTTCCTAGAGAATCTGGTCTTCTTATGACTGCTTGTTCTTTCTCTGGTAGTAAGTGGCCTCACCTAAAACACCCAGATTTAGAAATTCTCCGAGTTTCTACTGGGCGTATTGACGACATTAGGCATTTATCCATGACGAATGATGAGTTGTTAAACGAATTACAATCCGATCTTTTGACTACTTTAGAAATTGAATCTGCACCAGTAGATGTAAGGATTAGCCGCTGGCCAAATTCTCTAGCCCAATTTCCTGTGGGACACGTTGACTTTGTTGCAGATCTTCGAGACAAATTAAAACATTCTGCGCCCGGACTTATTTTTACCGGCACTTTTCAGTATGGGGTTGGAGTTCCTGCTTGTGTTCGTTCAGGTAAGGAAGGTGCAGATCAAATGACAGCCTTCCTTAACGGGTAGTGTCATGCAGTTGAAGTCTTTAGCCTGGTGCTTGCTTTCTGGACTTCTTATTGTTGCTTCGGTTCCTCCTTGGGGCTGGTGGATATGCGCTTTTTTTGGTATCGCTCTGCTTGACAGGATTCTGAGCGGTCAAACCGCGTCTAAACGGTTCTTCAGAGGATTCAGTGTCGGGTTGATATGGGCTTTAGTTGGGACTATTTGGATGGTTGATCTCACTCCTCCAGGGTGGATCATTAACTCAATTGTTCATGCAGGATTCATGGGGATGGCTTCTCTAATTGTTCCAAAGAATCAAGGTCGTCGGGTTGCTTTAGTTGGTGCTATTACTCTGGCTGAACTTGGTCGTTGGTCTTGGCCATTTGGAGGCATTCCATTAGCTACTTTGGCCCAAGGGCAGGCTGATGGGCCTTTAGCCCCTGTTGTTCGTGTGGGAGGTTCACTACTTCTTGTTGCTTTAGTGGTTGCAATAGGTGTGGCATTAAGCGCTGCCTGTGATGGAAGAAAAGCAAACAAGCAATCTGCTTTCACTATTGTGGGTGCTTTCATCTTCCTTGTAGTTTCAGGAGTTTTAGCCTCCCTGTCTCCACAGGGCCATTCAGTTGAGGAAATAGAAGTTGCGATAGTCCAAGGAGGAGGCCCTCAGCGCACTCGCGCTACTCCTTCTGGAGCTTCTATTGTGTTTGCTAATCAAGTTGAAGCTAATCAATCGGTTAAAGAGGGAACCGATCTAATTCTCTGGCCTGAAAATGTCGTCAATCCGGACCCTCCAACAAATTTTCCACTTTCCGATCGTCTTTATGGTGATAACGCTTCTGAGATACTTTCTTCAGAAGCAAAGCGTCTTAACGCAGTTCTTATCCCTGGATGGTTTCATCAAGATGATGAAGACGCAGCAGCAAATTTGAACTATTCAACTGCCATTAGCCCGAATGGCGTAGTCGTTGACCGGTACGACAAAGTGCGCACTGTGCCTTTTGGAGAATTTGTTCCTCTTCGTTCTTTTATTGAAATTTTTGCCGCCGATCTTCTTCCTGCACGTGATGTTCAGCCGGGAACCGATTCAGCAGTTCTTGAAACTGAAGCTGGCAATTTTGGAGTCGCTATATCTTGGGAAGTCTTTTTTGATCATCGAGTTAGAGATGCGATTAAAGATGGTGGAGAAATCCTTTTGAATCCAACAAATGGAGCGAGTTACTGGCTAACGATTGTGCAGACTCAACAAATAGCATCTAGTCGTCTCCGAGCATTAGAGACTGGCCGTTGGGTACTACAGGCTGCCCCGACTGGCTTCAGTGCCATTATTAATCCACATGGTGATGTGGTGCAGAGAACCTCAATATCTGAACAAGCTGTCCTTCACTCAACAGTTGAAAAACGTAGTGGGCTTACTTGGGCTACCAAAGCAGGAATATGGCCAATGTTTATTCTTTCAATTGTTCTGATTCTTATAGGACATAAAAAGCCTGAAGAAATTGAGTCAACTAACTTTGGGTAATATCTATACCTCTAAAATGACCGTAGATGGCCCATCGTTAAGTAATTCGACTTCCATATGGGCTTGAAATACGCCAGTTGAAACTTTTAATCCAGCCTCAAGCAAAGTTTGTACAACATCTTCTATAAGTGGTTCTGCTTGTTCTGGTCTAGCGGCAGCAATCCAAGAGGGCCGATTCCCTCGAGATGTATCACCATAGAGAGTGAACTGACTAATTACTAAAATTTCTGAATCTGTCTCAATAGGTGAAAGATTCATTACTCCTTCAGAATCATCAAAAATTCTTAAATTAGTAATTTTCTTAGCTATCTTTCTTGATTTCTCTGTGTCATCTGTATGAGTAACGCCTACAAATACGCATAATCCTGATCCGATAGAGCCAACAATTTCATCATTTACCGTTACTTTTGCGTATTTAACTCGTTGAATTAAAGCTCTCATGTGACAAAAGGTACAAGTTACTGGCGAGTAATCATCAAAAAGTGCCGCCACAATTAATGAATGGCTACTAAGAGGGACTTACCTATGGGCATTGATGACCCATTGCGAATCGCTTTTTTGGCTTATCGCGGTAAACCTCACTGTGGTGGACAAGGGGTCTATACCCGTCATTTGACCAAGGCCCTTGCTGGTTTAGGGCACCATGTTGAGGTTTTTGCTGGACAGCCCTATCCGGTTCTTGACGAGACAGTCCCTTTGACTCAACTTAAAAGCCTTGATCTTTACAATGACTATTTTCCAATGCGCAAAGCAAGAATTTGGGAGTTAAAAACCAAATGGGACCTCTTAGAGTCTCTTTCATTCAACACCGGTAATTTTTCTGAGCCCATGGCATTCAGTATGCGGGCTTGGAGCCATCTTTCTGAGAGACGTGGTGAGTTTGATTTGGTGCATGACAATCAATGTCTTGGATGGGGCTTATTGCTCATGCAGAATCACCTGAAACTTCCTGTCCTTTCAACTATCCATCATCCAATTACTGTGGATCGCCGCCTAGAAATTGAACACGCCCGTGGAATGATTGAAAGAATAGGGAAGCGTCGATGGTATGCATTTACGAAAATGCAAACTCAAGTCGCTAAACGGATGGAGAGAGTAATGACGGTCTCCGAGTCATCCAAAGGAGATATATCAGCTGACCATCGCGTTGACCCTGATCGTGTACATGTTGTACCGGTTGGTGTGGACCCAGACTTGTTTTTACCTATGGAAAATGTAAAAAGAATTCCTGGGAAAATAATTACGACTGCTAGTGCAGATGTAGCTATGAAAGGTTTGAAATACCTGCTTGAAGCTATAGCCAAGTTGCGTACAGAACGACATATAGAACTTGTAATTATTGGTCGCCAAAAAGAGGATAGTGCCAGTTCAGATGTGTTCAAAGAGTTAGGACTCACAGACTGTGTTTCTTGGGTACATGGGGTACCCGATGAACGTATTGTTGAGTTGTATAGCGAGTCTGAGTTAGCGATAGTCCCCTCTCTCTATGAAGGGTTTTCTTTACCTGCTATTGAAGCTATGTCTTGTGGGATTCCTCTTGTAACAACAACTGGGGGAGCACTTCCTGAAGTCACAGGAACTCATAATGAAACTTGTTTCCAGGTCCCTCCTGGTGACAGCGAAGCTCTTGCTGCAATGATCCGCGACGCTCTTGATAATCCTGAAATTCGGAACCGTGTGGGCATGCAGGGACGCCAGCGTGTTATTGATCATTGGAGTTGGCACCATACGGCGCTACGCACAGTCGAACAATACCGAGCTCTTTTAGAAGAAAACAGGAGTACGAACTAATGCTTACTGTTCGTTACGAGCGTTTGGATTTACAACCAAACGACATGGTTCTTGATTTAGGATGTGGATTTGGTCGCCATGCCTACGAAGCCCTGCGCCGCGGAGCTGATGTAGTGGCCTGTGACCTTGGTTACGAAGAGTTGGTTCAAGTTCGAAATGTTGCCGCTGTGATGTGGTCTGACGGAGAAATAACCGAAGAAACTATGTTAGAAACTGCCAACGGAGACGCTACCCAATTGCCCTTTAGCGACGAATCTTTTGACCGAGTTATAGCTTCCGAAGTAATGGAACATATTGAACAAGACCAAGAAGTTCTACGCGAATTAACTCGTGTTCTGCGCCCTGGTGGGGTTTTAGCTGTGACAATTCCATCTAAACTGCCCGAAAAATTATGTTGGGCTCTATCAGAGGACTACCATGCTCCAAACGCTGAGGGTGGACATGTTCGTATTTATGGACGCAAAGAACTCGAAGAAAAAATGGAACGAGCTGGCTTATCTCCCTTAGGTAGCCATAAAGCACATGCGTTACACAGTCCGTATTGGTGGCTGAGATGCGCAGTAGGCCCCAACAAAGCCATTGAAGATAACTGGCTGGTTAGCGCTTACCATAAATTATTAACTTGGGATATCGTTAAAGCCCCTAAGTTGACTCGCTGGACAGAGTCATTCTTAAACCCTGTTCTAGGAAAAAGCAAAGTTGTTTACGCCCGAAAACTAAGTCCGGAGAATAGTTATGCCGCTACCTGAGGTCCAAGGAATAATTGATGCAAAAGATTTACAACTCACTGCGTCAACTATCGCTGAATGGCAGCTCCCCAATGGAATGATCCCTTGGTTCCCTGGTGGCCACTGTGACCCTTGGAACCACATAGAAGCAGCGATGGCCCTTGCATGTACCGGGCATCTTGACGAAGCTGAAGCCGCTTACCAGTGGCTGCTAGAAATGCAGCTTACTGATGGCCCAGGTGCTGGTGGTTGGCACCAGTATTATTTGGCAGACGGAATTGAAGATCCAAAATTTGATGCCAATGTTATTGCTTATATCGCTACTGGTGTTTGGCATCACTGGTTAATGACACGAGATAGAGGCTTTCTTGAGTACATGTGGGCCTCAGTTGACAAAGCCATTGAATTTGTTCTTCGCCTACAAACCTCTAACGGACCAATACTCTGGGCTAGACATGAAGATGGAACCCCATGGTCATACGCTTTACTTACTGGCTCTTCAAGTATTTGCCATAGTTTAAGATGTGCAATCGCTATAGGAGAAGAGTTAGGGCATGATCGTCCAGATTGGGAACTTTCCTTAGCGCATCTCGCTCATGCAATTCGAACTCAACCGGAAGGTGCTTTCGCTCCAAAAGAACGCTGGGCTATGGACTGGTATTATCCAGTCTTATCCGGTGCTCTTGATCCAGAAAATGCTTTTTCTTGTCTTGAAACTCAACGAGAGAAATTTATCATTGAAGACCATGGAGTTCGATGTGTAAGCGATCAAGATTGGGTTACTGCAGCAGAAACTTGTGAATGCGCTATGGCATATTTAATTGCCGGGAGCCGATCAGATGCTTTGACGCTATTTAAAGGTGCTTTAGAAATGCGTCAAGAAGACGGGAAATGTCTTACGGGTCTTGTCCATCCTGGGAGCATCAGTTTTCCTGAGAATGAATGTACGACTTACACTGCAGCTGCCATTGTTCTTGCAGCAGACGCAATTTCTGGTTCTAGTCCCGCCTCGTCCTTATTTGTTGATCATTCAAGTCTTCCGGACATTATTGACATAGAAACCGTTGTCAAAAAAAGGGATTAAATTCCCTTTCCAGTTCGTTGTAATGCCCGGAGAGATCCTGTGGTACCAATTTCTGTAAAGGCACCAGAATCAATTGCGCGTGTCCATATTTCAAATGGTGGTTGTCCCCCTTGACTGGGATCAGGAAATACATCATGAATTAATAAGATTCCGTTTTCCCTTAAGTGCGGAACCCATCCTTCATAGTCTTGATGCGCTGGTTCTTTTCCATGGCCACCATCAATAAATAAGAGCGATAGAGGAGTTTCCCAGAGTGCAGCAATGGGTGTTGAATAGCCGATTAGAGTCACAACGACTTCTTCTAAATGTGCTTTTTGAATTGTTTGGCGAAAAGTTGGCAGTGTATCTATGAGCCCTGTTGATGGATCTACCAAACTTGGGTCATGCCATTCCCATCCGGCTTGGTTTTCTTCTGACCCTCTGTGGTGATCTAGTGCGAAGAGAGTGCGATTTGACTCTTGAGCTGCTGCCCCTAAGTAGATTGTAGATTTTCCACAGTAACTTCCGATTTCAAGATAAGGACCGTCTATTTCTATTTGAGTGGCATATTCATATAGTGCCAGCCCTTCGTCAGGCGGCATAAAACCTTTGACAGATTCAGCTAATTCCTGAAGATACCTATCCATGCTTAAGTTGATGATTCAGTTAACTGGCTTTCAGCTCGATCTCCCCAAAGCAAGTGTTCTAGAACAGCAAATCGAACTATCCAAAGCAAACTAAATGCCGCTGCATTGCCTGCTTGCATAACAAGAACATGGTCATAAAAATTGTCAGCAATAGCTACAAACAAAGTTGAAAGTATGAGACCAGCAAATGCTAATCCCCAAAATGGAACAATTTCGCTTACCACTTTGTGTTCGCCTTTATCTTTCTCCCAAACGTAGTGGCGACTTAAGAAATAAGAAGGAATACTCCCTGCAACTACTGCCACTCCATTAGCTGCGATACCGAAAAGTCCTAGGTGAGCGAAACAGATGTATAGGAGTGTTTGTCCAGTGACTACATTCACCATTGACACTCCTGCAAAACGAATCAATTTCGTTCCATAATTCTGGCGAAGGCGCGTAAAACGAGCAAGGAGTGCGGAGGACATGAAATGCAATCTTAATAGCGGATAAGCCAAAGAACGGGGCAAATCATCATGAATCTAACGATTTAGGGCCAAACTACGGGAAAAAGTGGATGATTTAGCTCATCTCCGTCTTTCAAGCCGCCTTTTTGATCATCTAACTCCGGAAATGGAGGTGATGTTCGCCAAGGGCGTTGAGCTCGGCGAACATCTTCACCTACATAACGCAAAGAAACTGTTCGTCTTCCTTTCCGTGTACCTGGAGCCGCATGTAAGGAAAGAAAGGAGAAACAAATTGCGTCTCCTGGTTCAAGTTCCCAAGATCTTATTTGAAATGAATCTCTATCTTGATCTATGTCAGGAACTTCTTCAAGAGTGCCTTCTGGAAACCACCGAGCTTCTTTATCTATAAAAGTACGAGGCATCATCCACGGCTCTTGATGGGTACCAGCAACCACTTCGATACTTTCATCTTTCGGTACCGGATCTAAAGGCAACCAGAAAGAAACTGTTTGAGTTCCTTCAATATCGTAATAAGGCTGATCTTGATGCCAAGGAGTTCGTTGTTGATTTCCCAGCGAGCGAGTAAGGATGTGATCGTGATGAAATCTTATAACTGACGATTTTGTTAGCAATGATGCGATCTCAGGCAGTGAACTATGGCGGGCAACACTTTCTATTAATTTGTGGTCATTCCATCTTCGAAAATCTTCTATAAAGTCGCTGGGATTGTCTTCAGAAGATAATTGAATCGAAAGTGGTCCAGGATTATCCGTTACAAAAGTTACAGCTTCTTGTAACGATGCGACTTCTGCTTCGGTAAGAACTTGGCGCAGAACAACAGCCCCCTCATCAACAAAAGTCTGGATTTCCTGATTAGTGATCATTTATTCAGTAAACCAGTGTTCGTAGTGATTCACCCTCTAGGGTCTATACATGCTTATTGTCACACTTTTGGGGCTGACGTCACTGATTATCGGTCTTGCTATTGGTTGGCCCATTCTTGTCGCCTTGTCAATTATTTTTGTCATTGTTCAAGTAATCATGACAATTGCAAAATATGCCGTGAAATATAATGATGATCAATTAATAAAAAGATCAAAAGACATCAACTAAGACAAGTAAACGATCCACTATTGCTGT
Source organism: Acidimicrobiales bacterium AG-410-I20 (assembly GCA_949538625.1). Taxonomy (GTDB): domain Bacteria; phylum Actinomycetota; class Acidimicrobiia; order Acidimicrobiales; family MedAcidi-G1; genus MedAcidi-G2B. The sequence goes on along the minus strand of CATISD010000045.1, from coordinate 3,303 downwards.
TTTTATAAATCTTTTCGGTAAACGTTTGTTTCTCGTTCTACAAACCCAATTTTTTGGTATAGGCGATTTGCTGCTTCTCTAGATGGTCGTGATGTTAGATCTACAGTTGTAGCACCTACCGATTGTGCGCGACTGATCGCTGCCTGATTTAGTGCTTCACCAACGCCTTGCCCACGCACTGTTTCATCCACTACAACGTCTTCTATCCACGCCCGTAAACCTGTAGGTATAAGAAATAATACAAGAGTTAGACTTCCAACAATTTTTCCGTCTATTTCAGCTAACAGCAATATTGAAGCCTCACTGCTTGTTATGTTTGACAGCGTTTCAAAGTCAGGTGGAGGGTTTGAACTTGATAATTGAGGAATTAAACGTTCCATAGCCTCTACTAGATCCGGAGTTACCTCTGTTGCTTCAGTGATCTCTAACACGTTATTAATTGTACGACACGTCTTACTTATCCGTCTATCAGCGCGTGTTTTTGAAGTTCTCCGGTAGCATCGCTTTTAATGTCGTCACATATACCGCATCTACGTTGGACTAATGAAGTCGATTTAGAATCTCCAATTTTGTTGGCTGCATTTGAAGGGTGGAACGATGCCGGTGAAGCCTCCACTACTGCTGCACGTTATTTACGCGATCATTTCAATGCAGAATCTGTAGCAACTATTGACGCAGAAGATTTTTTTGACTTCACTGTCGCTCGACCTTTTGTGAGATTAAAGAATAATTCCCAAAGAATGATTCAATGGCCTTCAACCAAGTTGTCTGCGACTTCCATCCCAAATTCTCAATATGACCTCGTGACTCTAATCGGCCATGAACCACAACTCCGATGGCGAACATTCGCTGATCAAATTGCCTCTGCGGCTGAAGCTATCGGAGCGTGTCAAGTTATTACTCTAGGAGCGTTACTCGTAGATGTTCCTCACACACGCCCAGTCCAAGTGTATGGAAGTAGCGACGACGCCGATCTAGCTAGACGATTAGAGATCTCCCCTTCTACATATGAAGGACCTACTGGAATTGTTGGAGTGCTTTCATCTCATTTACGAGAACTAGGAATGCCAACAGCTTCTTTCTGGGCTGGAGTTCCTGCCTACGTTTCAAATGCTCCTTCACCCAAAGCGGCTCTCGCTCTAGTGAATCGAGTTTGCGGAGCTTTGGATATTTCTATTTCTTGCACTGACCTAGAGATTGCTTCAGCAGACTACGAACGCCAGGTGAGTGAGATCGTCGCTGAAGATGACTCAACTGCGGAATATGTTGAACAACTTGAAAACGATTTTGATATTGAAGCCTCAGAATCAGATTTTGCTGATGATCCCGATCGTCTCGTATCCGAAGTAGAAGATTTTCTCCGTAATCATCCAGGTCGAAATTAGTTCTCTACGTCTTCTATTAGAGAATCTAGACTTTCTGATCCAATTGTCTCTTCTAGCGGACTATCGTCACCAGTCCATATTGGTTCACGTGGACGATCAAATCGAACATTAATTTCTTCTCCACGAATAGCTGCAAAAGCTTCTTCAGCCCATTGTTCAGGAACTGCCGTTTTCTCTGGTAATTCTCCCTCTGAAAAAAATCCAACGTCAGCGCACTCAAGAGGGTGGGGTTTCAACTCTCCCCCAACCATTTGGCAATGAAACACTAGGGAGTAGAGCGGAATGCCAGTAAACCCAAGTCTCATCCCATCTAATATGGCAATCGGACGAATAACTTCACAGTCAATTCCTGTTTCTTCTTTTACTTCTTTCACAACGACTTCTGAAGCTGAATATCCAACGTCCGCCCATCCAGTTGGATACAACCAGACAAGAGAGTCAGCGCGTTGCACCAGAAGTAACTCATTCTCTTCGTTCCCTACAACAGCTCCAACTGTGATTTTTGGGGTTACATATCCGGGAACTCCTTTTCCAACAGATTTCAACCATTCTTCGGCTAGTTCCTCTGCATCTACAGCCTTTCCGGATAGGGCGTCAGCTTGGCTTCTAATTTCTGCAGCGACTTTCAAGATTTCTTCATAGCGCTCTTGCTCATAAAGATTTTCCGTAAAACCCAAACCGGTCCTAGCTGATCCAGCAAGTGCTTCTGCCCATCGAAGTAAGTCAAGTTGAGTTGGCGGGGTGGTCATGTTCTTACCGTAGTCTGTCAACTTGATTAGATCACAATCAAATCACCAAACCCAGTAGTTATCTTGTCTTCAAGAGCGCCTCAGTCTTTAAATGCTTTTATTTCTATGGAGGAAATGGGTCGGATTCAGATGGGTTCGTGGCTAGCCACACAGATTTTGTTTGCATAAAACATCGCATTCCCTCTATGCCATTTTCTCGGCCATAACCTGATTGTTTGAAACCGCCTACTGGGGATTGTGTTGAAGCATTGAAGTAATTATTTATATAGATTGTTCCTGCTTCTAGTCGCTTTGCAATACGGATAGCTCGGTTGGTGTCTCGTGTCCAAATGCCTGCGGCAAGACCATAAATTGAATCATTAGCTACATGAACTGCTTCGTCTTCTTCGGTAAAGGAAATAACTCCGATCACTGGACCAAAAATCTCATGTTGTGCCAGATCCATGTCATTAGTTACTTCACTGAAAATTGTTGGTCCTATGTAATAGCCTGCGTCGGGGCCAGAATTTCTTCCATCAAGCGCTAAAAAGGCACCTGATTTTTCTGCATTTTCAATGTCTGTAAGTATTTTTTGGTAGTGGGGACGATTGGCTATTGGTCCTATTTGAGTTGAAGGGTTAAGTGGATCCCCGATTTTCGCCTTTGCTGATACAGCGATTAATCGTTCTGTAAATTCTTCAATCAAACTGTGATGTACTACTGCGCGGGAACCTGAGACACAGCTTTGGCCCGCTACTGGAAAAATTCCAGAGGCTATCCCATTAACTGCCAATTCAAGATCAGCATCTTCAAAAACGATTTGAGGCGATTTCCCGCCGAGTTCCATAACTAATGGTTTAACTTGTTCAGCTGCTGATGATGCCACTGCTCTGCCGCCAGGAATACCTCCAGTCATACTGACCATACGAACATCGGGATGAGTAACTAATGCTTCTCCAGTTGGTGTGCCATAGCCTGTAACCACATTTACCACTCCTGGGGGCAGCTCTGCTTCCTGCAGGACATCCATGAATTCGAGGGTTGAAGCTGATGCATGTTCTGATGGTTTGATTACTACCGTGTTCCCCGCCGCTAGAGCTGGTGCCAGTTTCCAAATAAGAACCCCAAGTGGAGAGTTCCAAGCCGTGATTAAACCACAAACTCCGAAGGGTTCCCATTCGAGATAGTTG
>CATISD010000044.1 GCA_949538625.1 Acidimicrobiales bacterium AG-410-I20 | reverse complement strand
GCAGCGCTCGTTAGTGACGCTGCATCAGCAGAATTAAGCCGCCAACACAACGACGCCAATGTTCTTTGTTTCGGTGAAAGATCAACTGAATTTGAAGTGGCAGAAACTGCCTTAGAGGCATGGTTAAACGCAGAATTTGAAGGTGGACGACATCTGGCAAGAGTTGAAAAACTTAATGCTTTAAGCGAAGAGTAGATGTATCTCATCTATGGTCGAGCCACTCATAACCACACCGACAGTTACTGAACCTGAAACAATTGAAAGTGAAGGAGACCATGATCGATTTGCTCACTATGCACGCAAGTCGGACATACTTAAATCTGCAGTTTCGGGAAAGCCGGTTATAGCACTTTGTGGGAAGGTATGGGTTCCTAGTAGGGATCCAGATCGATATTCAGTGTGTCCAACTTGTAAAGAGATCTTTGAAAAAAAGAAAGCAGCCGAAAACGGCAGCTAATTTTGGAGCGGAATTGGTTGATATGAACCTAGATGAATGGCCGCAACATATAGGAGAAGAAGAGTTTGTTCTCCCAGTGCCAGAGACTCTAGTTGGAGCTTGCATCGCAACCCTTAGTCAAGACTCTTCCCGACCTTTGTTCTATGACGCCTCAGGAAGCATCACCCGAAAAGAATTCTTAGAACGAACATCGCATCTGGCTGCTTGGCTAAAGACATTAGGTCTTTGTAAAGGAGATCGCATTCTTATCTCCGGCTCGACAACTATAGATTTAGCTGTTGCTCATATGGCAGCACTTCGATTCGGACTTATTGTCGTTCCAGTAAATGGCCTTTATCAAAAAAACGAATTAGAGCATGTCGTTAATGATGCTTCACCCAAAGCGGCTTTGATCGACCATGGCGAATGGGGGAAATGGATAAATTCTATAAATCCCAAAATATTTGTTTCAGATATAAGTGCAAAATTTACTGATGGCTTAGTTCCTGAACTAGATCAAGTAAAACCTGAAGACCCAGCTTTGATTGTTTACACTTCTGGAACGACCGGACAGCCAAAAGGTGCTGTTCTATCTCAAAGAAATTTATTAGCAGGAGCTCATTCTGTTCGTCTTGCATGGAAATGGACGGAAGAAGACAGGCTTTTTTTATGTCTGCCACTCTTTCATATGCACGGAATGGGTGTGGGGCTACATGGAACGCTACTGTCCGGTTCTTCCGCAATCCTTCAGGAAGGCTTCCGAGTAGAGGAAGTACTCAATGCAATTGAGTCAAATCAAGTTTCAATGTTTTTTGGTGTGCCAACCATGTACCACCGATTAATAGAACATCCGAAAATTCAGAAAATGAAAAAAATGAGACTGTGTATTTCCGGCTCTGCTCCGTTACCTGCTTCTTTACATAAGCGATTCAATGAAGACGCGGGGGTTCAAGTTCTAGAAAGATATGGGATGACGGAAACAGTGATGCTCGTTTCAAACCCTTACGAGGGAGAGAGAAGACCTGGCACAGTAGGTTTCCCTCTTCCAGGTGTGCGACTAAAACTAGAAGAAGGTTCTGGGGAAATTTTGGTAAATGGGCCAAACGTTTTTGAAGGCTATTGGAATCGTCCAGATGAGGATACCGAATCATTTAGTTCAGATTCCGTTAGTCGGTGGTTTCGGACCGGTGATCTCGGAGAACTTGATGAAGATGGGTACTTAACGATTGTAGGTAGAAAAAAAGAACTGATTATTAGTGGCGGTTATAACGTTTACCCTCGTGAAGTAGATGATGTACTGATTACACACCCAGGTATAAAAGAAGCTGCAGTTGCTGGTGTCCCTTCAAAAGAATGGGGTGAAGAAGTTGTAGTTTGGGTCGTTCCCGATGCCAATCAAGAAACGCCAACTCTTGAAGAAATACGCGACTTTGGCCGTCAGTATCTAGCAGCGTATAAACTGCCCAAAAGGCTAGTAGTTACTGAAGCCTTACCAAGAAATGCTTTAGGCAAGGTATTACGACAAGAATTACGTGAGAAATAGGATATGAGTGAAACAAATACTTCCATAAAAGTTGATTTCCATTTTGATGTAATGTGCCCCTGGGCATATCAAACTTCTTTATGGATGCGCGAAGTCTCTGAAAGACGAGACATCGAAGTTAACTGGAGATTTTTTAGTTTAGAAGAAATCAATTTAGTAGAAGGAAAGAAACATCCTTGGGAAAGAGACTGGTCGTATGGGTGGTCAATGATGCGCATTGGAGCGCTACTGAAGCGCCAAGACCCTAGTTTAAATGATGCATGGTATTTGAAATCTGGCACTGCTCTTCACGTAGAAGGCCGTAAGCCGCATGACCCTGATGTGGCGAAACAACTCCTAACTGAGATTGATTTAGACCCAGTCTTGGTTGATGAAGCACTTGAAGACTCAACCACTCATGATGATGTTCATGAAGATCATAAAAGAGTAGTCAATTTAGGAGGATGGGGTGTTCCAACTTTAGTTTTTGAAAATGACCAAAAATTATTTGGGCCAGTCTTGATTGACCCTCCAACCGGAGAAAAGGCAGACCGGCTTTGGGATCTAGTTCTCGGCTGGTTGGAGTTCCCGCATCTCTTTGAAATGCAACGTCCGAAAAGCGACGAAGACATGACAGCTATAGCAGAAGTTTTCCGCCCATATGTAGAGGCTCGAGACTGGAACACTGTAGCCAATCCCACACGCTAGGAGAAACTTTATGATCCAGAAAAAAGACATTATTGAAGGACTTGAGGAAGTTTGGGCAGCTTGGGAAAATTTTGGTTCAGAACTTTCCGAAGAAGAATGGATGACTTCTAGCCGATGCCCAGGTTGGACCGTTAAAGATAATCTTTCTCATATCGCCGGCACAGAAAATATGTTGGCTGGAAATCCTGCTCCAGAAAATTCACCAGAGGGCGAACATATTCGTAACCCCATTGGAACAGCAAATGAGCATTGGGTCGAATCATTCAGAAACTATTCGGGAGCCGAGGTGTTAGACGCTTTCAAAAAAATTACTTCCGAGCGAATCGAAGTTCTACGCAACCTAGAAGAAGATGAATTTGCAAATGTTGGCTGGACCCCTGCCGGAGAGGCACCATATGGACGATTTATGCAGATACGTATTTATGACTCATGGTTGCACCTACAAGACTGTCGAGAACCTCTTGACAAACCCGGGAATGAAGATGGCAAATCTGCAGAAATATCTGTTCAAGAAGTAGTTGAAGCCATCGGATATATCGTTGGTAAGCGTGGTAAAGCCCCTGAGGGAAGTTGCATTGAAATTTGTCTTACCGGACCAATAGAGCGAACATTGAACGTTCAAGTTAAAGAAAAAGCCCAATTGGTGGACCATTTCGAAGGAGAACCTACAGTCTCTTTAATACTTACTTCTACAGATTTCTTAGCACTTACAGGGGGACGTAACACCGCTGCTAAATATCAGGAAGATGGACGACTCGTCATAGAAGGAGACCAAGAACTAGGCAAGCAGATATCCGAAAATTTAGCGTTCACGGTGTAAAAGGAATTTAAATGAAGCATCTAACACTCCCTAATGCAGATGAAGCCCTACCGGGCAGAACTGAATCAATGGCCGTTATTGATCCTCATATAGTAAACGGGCAAAGCTTAGTTGGGCCATTCCCAGAAGGAACCCAAACTCTTGTATTAGCCATGGGATGTTTTTGGGGAGCAGAAAGAAAGTTCTGGGAAACCCCCGGGGTTTGGGTCACAGCTGTTGGATACGCCGGAGGAGTAACACCTAATCCAACGTATGAGGAAGTGTGCACTGGTTTAACCGGACACACAGAAGTAGTTTTAGTGGTGTTTGACCCTCTTATTATTTCTCTGGAAGAGATTCTTGCCATCTTTTGGGAGAACCACGATCCCACTCAAGGGATGCGTCAAGGGAATGACATTGGAACTCAATATCGTTCAGGAATCTACTTCAACAGTGCTGAACAATCAGAGAAAGCTCAGACCACAAAGGCTTCCTATAGTGAAGCTCTATCAGCCGCTGGTTATGGAACGATCACAACTGAGGTTCAAGAGTTAGACACTTTCTTCTATGCCGAAAGAGGACACCAACAGTACCTTGCTCGAGTTCCCTGGGGCTACTGTGGCATTGGTGGGACCGGTGTCGCTTGCCCAGTAGGAATATCTGGTTAAGGAACCAGAGAAGTCCAAGATTCTAGGAGCTCTTCATCCCCGAAGAATTCCAGACCAAAATTTCCTCGGTTCCAAAGCCACAACGCAAGGTTCGCTGCTTCACCCCGTGCAGCCACATCAGCTTTAGCGTGCTCTTTAGTCACCACTAGGTCCGTACCTGAGGATGTCAGTAACCATTCTCCATCAACATCCGTGCAATGCAAATGGAGAGATCCGTTCGGGAATTCAGTGATTGGTCCGCTTAATTGAAATTGCATCATTACTTCAACAACTTCAGCCAAGGTATCCAAAGAAAGCTCAGGATTAAGCCTTGCTTCCTTACCAATGGCAGTCTCTGCATCCCATCGATGGATAGCAGTTTCATGGGCCATACGCCTTAACCAAAAAGCACACGTTAAATCTGGAGACCAATTCCAGGCAGGTTCAGTCGGATCACATAGCGCTAAAGCTTCGTAAAGATTACTGCTAGCAATATATGCTTTAGCTTTCAAATCTAGATCATTTAGTCCTTCAATAATTTCCGGGCGAGTTGGTTTCTCAGGATTAGCAGCTCTGACTTGAGCATTAGCGAAAAACCAGACTTCGATTACATGATTCAAGAGAGCGGCATTATCCCAATCAGGGCACGCAGAAACTTGAGCTTCTGGGTCCTCTAGACAAGCATCAACTAAAGCGTTCATGTCCCTCTCAAGTGCATACGTATAGTTTTCTCTCACGAGCAAAACCTCCTATTTCTCTTTTCTAGTTATCGCCGTTTGATCTATTGTGATCGCGCAAAAAGGCCTCGAATTCTGCTGCAAGGTCATCACCAGAAGGCATAGATTCTTCTAATTGATCCGACTGCATTTCAAGACGTTGAACATAAGCAGTAATCTCTGGATCTCCAGCAACAGCTTCATCTACGCGTTTCTCCCAATCAGAAGCATCAGAATCTAGTCCTGCGTAACCAGTGTCGATACCAGTAACCATTTCAAAACGTCTCAAAAGAGAACGAGTTGCTTTCGGATTTGGCGCATCCGGAATGTAATGCGGCACTGACACTCTTAAAGATAGAACAGGTATCCCTGCTTTATCTAGAGTGTCGTGTAGTGCTCCAACCAAACCAGTCGGCCCTTGATACGACGGGCGATTCAAACCAAGCCTTTCCGCCAAATCGCTATTCGTGGAACTTCCAACCACGGTCAGTGGACGAGTGTGAGGGGTCATTCCAATCATTGAACCTAGTGTCGTTACAGTTTCAGCTTTAATTTCTTCAGCAATTTCTGCTAGAGCTGCTGAAAATGTTCGCCATCGTAGATGCGGTTCAACTCCAGCTATCACTACAAGATCTCTCTGGCCGTCAGGCGTTTTGACAGCAATTATTTCATTTGCCGGCCAATGTAATTCTCGGCCCCCATCCTCTCCAAAAGAAACAGTTGGTCTTTCTTGTGTGAAATCAAAAAAAGTCTCCGGATCTATATGCCCCAATTTGGTGATTGGGAAGTAGTTGCTAATCCATTCAAGAGCTGAAGTGGCAGCTCCAGATGCATCGAAAAGTCCTCTAAAAGCCACAGCTAATACTGGCCGGTCTAAATCTATATTTGATTGAAGATCTAAATCCCATCTCAATTCTGTCATGTATACAGAATCGCATGTCTAAAGGATCTAAGTAGTGTTGGGACATATTTTTTTAGGTAAACCATATAGATTCAAGAAATACTGACTTAAAGGTGTTACGTGATTTCAATAAGTAAAAACCACCATGGAGCAATGTTCCGACTGGTAAATCAGAATTCTATTTTTTTATGAACGAACACGTAATTCCGAGACCCGCTTCTACGATGGTCCTGCTCAGCGATCAACCAGATTTGCATGTGCTTACCATTCGTCGAAGTGAGAAACTTGAATTTGCTCCCGGTTATACCGTTTTTCCTGGTGGAGTCATTGAAGACAGTGACCGAGATAGTCGCTGGACCACAATGGTAGAGGGGGTAACTCTTGAAGAAGCAAACAGCAAATTAGAAGTAGATCAAGACGGACTCGCATATTTCATAGCAGCAGTGCGTGAGACAATAGAAGAAGTTGGAATTTTGGTTGGAGTTAGGAGCCAACACTTACTGGAAAATCGCGAAAAACTTGAAAAAAATGAAGTATTTCTAATTGACCTCTTAGAGGGTAAAGAAAACTTAGACTTGGGCCAAATTCATCCAATTAGCCGCTGGATAACTCCCGAACCGAGCCCGCGGCGATACGACACCTATTTCTTCGTAGCCTCTGTAGACCCCGAAGCAATACCAATCGTTGACGGGTATGAAGCAACCGAGGCGACTTGGGCAAGACCTTCCGAATTACTTGACGATTGGAGAAATGGTCTTCTCACGATGATTTCGCCCACACGTTCAATACTGCAACGACTAGAGAATTATTCCTCAGCTAAAGATGTTATGAAAGTTGCAGGGAAAAAGAACCTTCGGCAAAGAGTGCGAATCGGAGATGAATGGTCCGAGCGGGTTTACTTCCCTGAAGATACGGATTATGAGAAACCGTCTTTGATGGATAGCCTCGGGTGGGTATGGTTACCTCCATTCAAATGAGAGTTTGAGAGCATGAACGATCTTCAAGGCAAAATTGAGCCGAATTCGAATCGAAATTTAGACTCCGTATTACCGATCATCATTTTCATAGTTTTTAATCGATTTTTTGGCCTTGCATGGGCGGTTATTGGAGCCACTCTTTGGGGAATAAAAGCTGTAGTAAGCCGGTACAGACGGGGAGAGGTGATTGGAAGATACCTACCCATTCTCATTTGCTACTTAATTATCCGCGGAGTGATCGGCATAATTACCGACTCCGAAGCTGTTTATTTTGGGATTGGCATAGGAACTAAAGCGCTAATCGGAGCAGCCTTAATTGCGACTATTTTCACTCAAAAATCATTTGTGCAACGGTTTATGCATTACGTCATTCCATTTGATCGAACTATACGAAATCATGAAATATATAGACGGGCAACATCACGATTAACTGTTGTTGCAGGGGTATGGCAATTTATCACTTCCGCCTGGGATATTTGGCTTTTCCGCCAAACCTCGGTGGACGGTTATCTAATAATTCGCACTCTTGTGGGTTGGCCAGCAGCCACCACTGTGATTTTGGGGTCACTCTTTTATTTGAATAGGGCATTGAAAAGAATTGATGGATTCACCAGCATTATTGACTCATTAGAGCACGCTGACAAAAAACGTCGTGGATTAAGCTAACTCAAATCCTTCAAATCGACTTGGACGATTAAATACTTCATAAACGAGGGGAGTGAATTCCTCTAATGGCATTTCGGGGTAATTAGGATCGAAACAATTTTGATCGTATTCGTGGCAGAAGTGAGCACAGTCATCAAACCATTTGTGCTCTCGAAAAATATCTCTAGCATCACGATCTCCGCCTAAATGGTGAAAGTAGTAATAACCTTGGAACACGCCATGATGGCGGATAATCCAAAAAATCCGATCATCAACATAAGGCTTGAGAATTTCTGCAGCTACCGCAGAATGATTTGCTGGCGCTATCGGATCACCAACATCATGGAAAAGAGCAGCAACAATCATTTCGTCATTTTCATTATTTTTTAAAGCTCTAGTCGCGCTTTGTAATGAATGGCGATAACGGTCAATTTGGTAACCAAAAGTAGGCCCAGCCATTGATCGTAAAATTTCCATTAAATAGTCTGGGAGATGACCTGACACGTGTTCTTTGAATTGGGAGTCAATTAATGCGTAATCTTCAGCAGTTCCATTCTCCATATGGGTAAAGCTCACGTGTTCCATGTACGTAGTTCTATCACACCTACGTGTTGATACGCCTAAAGAACAAAATTCAGAAGTTAATTCCGTCAAGATCTTCTGGCTCGTCTACATCATGGCTCAAATCAAGATCAAAGAGGCTCCTCCATGGGGTGCCTAAACGTTCCGCTTCAGCGATATGGCGAGCGTAAGAACCCGGACCATAGAAAAAATTGAAGCCCAATCCTGTTGGAGTTACTAGAACAGGTGTCCCATCCTTATGCCGATCTGGAACGAAGGTAACTCCGTCGAAATCAGCACAGTGAGAGAGACGAATAGCCCTTGGTAAATCCCCATGAGCGATAATCACTTTCTCCACGCCTTGCTCGGCTAGAGCACTTACCCCAATTTCCACAGCACTATTTAGTCCAGGATGATCAGCCCAAATTACTTTCGTTTCTTGAGTAAGAGCCCAAGCAGCTACATCTGCATCGTCGCAAACGATTGCAACAGGGAGAGGTTTAGCTGCCTCAATCACTATCTCAGCCATCTTTTTTGCCAACTCAACGCGTTCATCTTCTGTCATGACTTCTGCAAGTCGAAGCTTGGCTACGTTAAATGCCTTCAAAGGAATAAGAACAAAAACTGAATTAGTCACAACGAGGATTGTAGAGGGCATAGTGAAGAGGACCAGCATTATTGAACTAATGTCACCATTTGAAGCGTTGAGTTCACAAAAAATAATAAAGATGATTATGGAACTTTTCGTTTAAGCGGAAAGACATGACTAAGATATTTCGCGGTTGCTTGTCATGAATATTTTTCGCCATACCCCACAAAAAGTAGATGATTTCCTTGGGAATAGATTAGGTACCGACAGCGGTTATGCCGGAAAGGTAAATAGCTATGGGACGTTTTGCCCACCTTCTGGCGACTATCAGATCGAGTGGTGGATCGGGGAGGAAGATAGGTGGCATAAACCTAAAAGTAAAACAGTCTATTCACATCGCCGTGTAGGCCTAGCACCAATTTTTGAAACCAAACTTGTCACCGCTGCAGGGGCGATTACGGCTACGTCATGGGCTTCAATCGGGCGCGGAGACCACAAGCCCTCAGTCGTGACAGAGGTCTTGAATCAATCATCCGCCCCAGTTGCTTTAGCAATAGTTGTCAAACCCCTTAAAGAAATAAAGCAATTAGAGGTAGAAGAAAACTCACTTATTATTGATGGGTCTTCTCGGCTAACAATTGATCGATCACCTGGTTATTGGGTATTGCAAGAAGAGTTCAATAGCCTCGAAAATGTAATTACTGGAGGACTAGCGAATCGAGAGACTCCTCGCTTTCTAAAAAGCAAGAAGAAAGAGGTGAGTGGCGCATTGATTGTCCCTCTAACGCATAAGAGCGGCCTTAGATTCGTTACATCTTTCGAAAAAGAAAAATCTCCTAAACCAGAAGACTTCCCTGAATTTTCACGTATCTCTGCAGGGTGGGATCAGAGACTAAAGACCGCAGCTAAAACAAATTTACCTAACAAGGAGCGAGGCGGTCTCAGCCACACAGATCTAATTGAACTGTTGTTCTCTGCACCTACTCCAAAGGATGCCGTACTTCTAGCGGCCTGGGGGTTAGCAGATGATGCGGCCGAAAGAATAGCAACAGCCGAACCAAACACACAGTGGCTGGAAGCATCGATTGAATTATGGACAAGGCATAGAAAAGTTGAACATTTCTTATTACCTAGAGGTATAAAAATTGAACCTCTTGTTCGTTCCATAGATAAGAGAGACGCTCTAAGCCAGTCAACAGTCGCCGGATTGGTGTCGTTGCTGAAAACAATTGGAGAAGATAAAGGCGCTAGAGATCTTGAACTTTTAGACAAAGGTTCTCATCAATCTGAACTTCAACCCTTTGGTGATTTGGTATTTGAAACACCAGACGGAGTAGATCTTCTGCATGATTTTGTGCCCCCATCGTGGTATGGAGAAGATCTTGAAGTGCATAATCTTGCAACTCGCTGGGGTAATTTAGGATTTGCCGTGCGTTGGCATGGAGCAAACCCTGCCTTTTTGTGGGAAATGGAAACTCATGGGGATTCTTTACCGCGTATTACTATTTCTGGATTAGACCCAAAATTTTCTACTTTTAAGACGGAAGGGGAAACTTTATTATCCCCACCTGCCAGTGGTAACTAGAAATGACTCAAAAGAGAATGAGGCTTGCTTTACAGGGTAAGGCTCCAGGGGTCGCTGTAGAAAAAATCCTATGGGCTTCTGGCTACGAGACAGTTGTTGGATTAGATGAGGTTGGTAAAGGGGCATGGGCAGGGCCACTAACTGTTGGAGCAGTAGTAGTTAATCGGACTAAGAGAATAACGGGAGTCCGAGATTCCAAAATGCTTAATGAAAAAGAAAGAGAGACACTTTATGATCGGATAACCAATTGGGCTACAGCTTGGGCTGTTGGACACGTATCCAATGATGAATGTGACGAACTTGGAATGTCTGATGCACAGCGATTGGCTGCTAAACGCGCACTTGCGGCACTTGAGATGGCTCCTGATCAAGTCTTACTCGATGGAAATTGGGATTTTGTGGGTGGAGGAATATCTCAACCCATCGTTAAAGGAGATACATCAAGCCTCTCCATAGCAGCAGCGTCAGTTGTTGCAAAAGTTAGTCGAGATCGCTTACTGCGCGAGGCTGATAAGAAATGGCCTGATTACTCTTTTTCAAGCAACAAAGGTTATCCCTGTCCACGTCATCGCGAAGCACTTTTTAAATTCGGAGCCACGACGTTTCACCGTAGATCGTGGAAATTTATGGCGGACTTACCACCAATAGGTGAGCCTCCCCGTTTTCGAAATAGTGGAGAACCTAGATTATTTGATTAGCAACGGTGTTGTTTGATTGCTGTCAATCTCACTACTCTTTCCATGATGGCAAAAATTATTAGGCGGTTATGGCTGCTTACAATCTGGACAATATTCATCTGGACTAATCGGGTGTTGAATTTAGTAGATGATGCGGATGTTGGATCTTCTGAAAAAGGATGGGTTATAGCTATTGCAGCCATTTTTTTCCTGCTGTCTCTTATTTCCCTCACTTTTTTGACTGGATTATGGAAGCATCGCAGCACTCTAACCGCTCGCTTCGCCGGAATATTTGGTTTAGGCACAGCAGTTTTCTGGGTGGTACGCGGGGCAGGAATTCTATTTGCTAATCAACATGACTTTGGTTTCAAATTTGTCCATTCAGTCCTTGCATTCGTATCAGTTCTATTGGGCGCTTTTCTTTACTTTGCTGGCGATAACCGAAAAACTAGGTTAAGAAATTGGGGAGATAGATCAGTCGTCCGCTAGCCTCGCAGTATGGGGCAACCAATCACAGTTGTAGAGAAAGCGTCTTCGCGAGAAGGAATCATTCGATTTGAGATTAATCGGAGCTTAACCGGCATGGGTCATGAGCGATACCTTCCAGATCAAGATATAACAGGTGTGACACCAGCTGATGAACTTGCTAGGCGTCTTTTTGAACATGACAATTTTGACGGGGTGCATATTAATGCAAACGTGATCACTATTGAACTAGGAGCAGGTCAATCTAGTGGCGTTGCAGATGTCATTGCTGACCTTCATATTTACTACACCGAAGGTGTAGAAGTGCCTAGCGATGAAGACGTGACTGCAGAAAATACGTAAATTTCAAATCGTAGGTTTTTGTGCAAGAGAGCGAATCAGAAGTAGGAGTTGGGCCACATCCTGATCCTTGGCCTACCGATTCTCGTTACGATCCAGAACTTCTGGCTAATGGTGATCGACGTAATGTTATAGACCGGTTTAGATACTGGAGCCGAGAAGCCATCGTTGAAGAACTTGATTTGAGGCGTCATAGCTTTCATATCGCAATAGAGAATTGGTCTCATGATTTAAATATTGGAACAGTAGTTCGTAACGCCAATGCATTTCTTGCTGCAGGGGTACACATTGTTGGCCGACGGAAATGGAACCGGCGCGGCGCAATGGTTACTGACCGGTATCAACATGTAAGTCATCATTCAACCATCGAAGACCTACTTGAATGGGCAGGTAATGAAGAACTTCCGATTATAGGAATAGATAATCTTCCGGGCTCGGTGCCGATAGAGAAAACGGACCTACCTGAAAGGTGTGTTTTGTTATTTGGACAAGAAGGGCCTGGACTCTCAACTCAGGCCCGAGAAGCTGTAATTAAAGTATGTTCCATCTCACAATATGGGTCGACACGCTCAATTAATGCTGGAGTAGCATCAGGTATTGCAATGCATACCTGGATAGTGCAACACGCAAAAATCGAGGAAGATAATGTTTAGAAATATGGGGAAAATATTCTTTGGATTAGTGGTTTTAGTATTGATTTCATGTTCATCAAATACTGGTGAAGGTGTTTCGTCAACAAGTATGTCCGTGGAACAAGATGAAACTCATGAAACTCATGAAACTCATGACCATGACCATGACCATGACCATGACCATGAAAATAGTCTTGATGTATCCCAACTAGTAAACCCACCAATGGTTTCCATTTCTGGAGTGGAAACAGAAACAGGAGAAGTCTCTTTGAATTTCTCAGTGGAGAATCTTGAGTTGGTTCCAGTGGACCCGCCATCTGAACATAAATCAGGCCAAGGGCACCTGCATCTATATGTCGACGGTGCATCTATCGCAATGTTGCATGAAACAACCTATACCGTCACCGATCTCACAAAAGGATCACATAGTTTTCGGATAACTGTTTCCACCAACGACCATCGAGAATATTCAGTAGATGGAGAAGTCATTGCAGACTCAATTTCTTTGGAAATCCAGGGGGGAGAAGAAGTTGAAGATTCAGATAGTCAAATTGTTGTTGAAGTAGAAGAGGGAACAGTTGTTGGGGGGATCCAAAGGCTAAAAGCGGAGATTGGTGACCAGATAAGTATCACGGTGTTGTCGGATACAGAGGACGAATTTCACCTCCATGCGTATGACCTCACTCTCTTAATATCTCCAAACGAACCAGCAACTCTCATATTTGAAGCAGATATCCCAGGAGTTTTCGAAGGAGAGCTTCATGACGCGGGATACCAAATACTTTCACTTGAAGTTTCATAGTGCACTCTGTTCTTAGTTTGTTATTAGCGCATGGCGTAGGCGGTCGAAGCGACCTTCCAATTTCAGAATGGACTGCTGCATGGAGTGGCGCCATAGCGCTTCTGCTTTCTTTCGCTGCTTTGGGTTTACTTTGGCATCATCCAAAATTTCCACAAAATTTAATTGGGCGTTTGGTTCCTATGCCTAGGGCGACGGCTCAGATTTTTTTACTTTTAGCCCAGACAATCGCGATGGCAATTTTCTTGGTTGTTTTGACTGCTTGTTTCTTCGGACCTGACAATACTGTTTCAAATATTGCGCCTACTACTATTTTCATCATTTTCTGGGTTGGAATGCCTTTATCCGCATCGGTTTTAGGTCCCTTTTGGAAAGCCATTAGCCCCTGGGAGAACCTTTGTAAATGTATGAACAGAATTCGACCAAACAGCGAAAACGTGGCTCCCAAATGGCTAACTTCAGGATGGCTTGCACTAGTCCCAATCACGGTATTCCATTGGCTGGAACTGGCTTATCATCATGGGTCAAGTCCGCGTGTATTGGGTTGGTGCATCTTGATTTACACCATTCTGCTTTTGCTAATGACCTGGAGATGGGGGTGGGAGGAAACTAGAAAAATTGAAGGTTTCGGAGTGTTATTCTCACTTGCCGCTGCTATCTCTCCGATCTTTGTCGATGAGAAAAATAAATTAAGGATTCGTTACCCATTTGTCGGGATTTCATCTCTCCGAATGACACCAGCGTCTGTAGCTGTTGTTTTAGCTGCTTTAGGGGGAACAGCTTTTGATGGAGTATCACGTACGGATTGGTGGTTAGATCTAATTGTTGGAAAGACAGGTGGAAATTGGACTCTGGTAAATACTTTAGGTTTGGCATGGGTGTCACTAATCATCGGATTGGCCTATCATCAAGCTTCTCGTATTGGCTCCCGCTTAACTTCGGATAAGCATTTTGCATACAAACTCGGCGGCTCTTTAATTCCGATTTTCTTGGGTTATGACATAGCCCATTATTTCTCACTACTTCTACTTGAAGGCCAGGCCTTCAATATCTTACTTTCTGACCCTTATGGCCAAGGATGGGACATATTCAATACGGCTAGTCATGCAATTAATTGGACAGTGGTATCGACTACAGCAATCGGTTGGATACAAATAGGTTCAATTGTTGGTGGGCACCTTCTAGGAGTCTTGTTTGCTCACGATAGATCAGTAGAACTGTGGTCAGCTAGAACAGCTTTACGAAGTCAATATCCCATGCTTGTTGTAATGGTTATATACACCATCATTGGTCTAGTGTTAATGACAGGCTAGTTTTCATTAATTGAGAGAAAGGAGCGAATGCCTTGGAAGAACGTGAAGAAATGGATTGGGCAAAATACGGTTCTGCTGTAAGGCAACTCGCTCAAACCATTGCAGACGATGGGTATAGGCCTGACATGATTTTAGCCATAGTTCGAGGCGGGATGTTCGTGGCGGGATCGCTTGGCTATGCCATGGCGGTGAAAAATCTTTACGTAATTAACGTGGAGTATTACACCGGCGTAGATGAAAGACTTGATCTTCCCGTAGTACTCCCTCCTTATGTCGACTGGGTAAACCTTGATGACGCGAAGGTGCTTATTGCAGATGACGTAGCAGATACTGGACATACGCTGAAACTGGTTCGCGACACAGCGTTAGAACAAGTAGCTGAAGTCCGTTCAGCGGTCCTTTATCAGAAGTCTCACTCGGTAGTTGACTGCGATTATGTCTGGAAACACACAGATCTTTGGATCAATTTTCCCTGGTCAACCGAACCACCTGTCGTGGATCTCGGGACTGCATCGCACAAAGCATTAGATGCTTAGTCACTTAGGATTAGCATGCTCCAAATAGTTGTAGATCGTGAACCGGCTTACTCCAAGAGCCTCAGCAACATCTTCAACTGATTTACGGAGCGTGAAAGCCCCCCAGTCATTTAAGAGAGAAACGGTTTGTTGCTTTTCCAGCCGAGTCATTTTTTCTCGTGAAGTACCGATTTCTTGTTCTGCCATTAAAAGCAAGTGGCTTAAAGCCTTGTGTAAATCTGGGCGCCGTAATCCGCCAACTAGCTCGTCCTCCCAAAATAACGGAAAATCCACCTCAGTGACTTCGTTTGGTAAAAGCAAACGCGCCCCTAAAGCCTCAGCAACGGGAGCAAGGGCTTTCAAAAGAGGGTGACTGTACGAATCCACGTTTTAACCGTATCGCATATAAGAAAGTTGACAAAATGTTGAAAAATCGGCAACATTAATACTTATGCCAGTTACTGTCGCGCGCTCACTTGACGATGCTCTTTCGGCTTTAGAAGAACATCCGGATGCTTTAATTCTTGCTGGCGGAACTGATGTGATGGTTGAAGTAAATAAAGGAATAAGACCAGTCGAACAGGTCATCTCGATAGGGCGTGTGCCTGAACTGCAAGAGTGGCAACACGAAGAAGGCTGGCTTCATTTAGGTGCAGCAATTACTTACACAGAATTGATGGGAGAAGAACTTTCCTCTCTCGTGCCTGCGTTAGCGCAAGCATCACGAACAGTGGGATCACCACAAATTCGTAACGCAGGAACCATCGGTGGAAATTTAGGGACATCGTCACCTGCTGGAGATACACTTCCAGCTCTCTTTGCATTAGATGCAATTCTTACAATTCGATCAAAAACTGCGGTCAAGGAAGTTCCTATAGATGAATTTATTACTGGAGTAAAGAGTAATTCTTTGAACCCAGGGGAACTGATCGAGAAGATTAGTGTTCCAGTATTAGAGGGGCCACAAGAGTTTTGCAAAATAGGGCCTCGTAATGCAATGGTTATTTCTGTTGCGTCGTTTACTCTTCTGACAGATCATCGAGAAAAGCAAGTTAAGAGTTGTTTAGGCACGGTAGGGCCAGTTCCTATTCGCCCAACAGAGGCTGAAGATTTTATTTCTGGCGAAGTCAATTGGGAACAAAATACTGTAAGACCCGAAGCCTTAGATAGTTTTGCAGCATTATGTTCCAGCGCAGCAAGGCCTATAGATGATCATCGTGGTTCAGCGGCGTACCGACGTCATGCGATAAGAGTTTTATCTAGGCGAGCAGCATCTAGAGTTTTTAGTGGGGAAATTTTATGAGCAACGACTTTTATACTCTCAAAGTCAATGGAGAAAATCATCAAGTTTTAGATGCTTGGGCAGGCGAAAGCCTTCTTTGGGTTTTACGTGAGCGCCTAGGATTTCCTGGAGCAAAAAATGCGTGCGAAGAAGGAGAATGTGGTTCCTGTTCAGTTCGAATTGATGAAGAAATTGTTTGCAGTTGCTTAGTGTTAGCCGGGTCAGCAATTGATCAAGAAATCACGACTATTGAAGGGCTTGCTCCTGAAGGAGAGCTTGGAGATGTCCAACAAGCTTTCATAGAAGCAGGTGCAGTTCAATGCGGATTTTGTACACCAGGCCTACTAGTTACTATTGATCACCTTTTAGAAGAAAATCAAAATCCCGATGACTTAACTGTACGAGAAGCGATAAGTGGAAACCTTTGTCGATGCACTGGATATGGCCGGATTCTAGAAGCCGTACAAATCGCTGCAGCCTCTCGACGTGGTGAGAATCATGAGTGACGTAAAAATAAAAACGCCTGTCTCAAGCCCGCGTATAGGCGAGTCTGCGCCGCGACCAGATGGAATACCTAAAGTAAATGGTTCGTTCGCGTTCTCTAGCGACCTTTGGCATAAAAATATGCTTTGGGGAGGGACTTTGCGTTCACCTTTCCCCTCAGCCCGCATAACTCGATTAGATATTACCGAGGCGTTACTTATTGATGGAGTACAAGCAGTTTTAACTCATGAAGATGTACCAGGGCAGAACTTATATGGCTTAGAACATGCGGATCAACCGGTCATGGCTGAAGAAATTATTCGCTATGAAGGAGAACCGGTAGCGATTGTTGCAGCTGATCATCCAGAAACTGTTCGTCGAGCGCTTAACGCAATACAAGTTGAATATGAAGCGATGAAGCCACTGACTGACCCAGAACTGGCAGAAGAGACAGACTTCATTCACCCAGACGGAAATTTAATCCGCAGAATAAATTTACGCCATGGAGATCAAGAAGTTCAGGGAGAAATTCAGGTAGAAGGCATTTATGAGGTTGGGATGCAGGATCAAGCATTTCTTGGTCTTGAATCTGGACTTGCGGTTCCAGGAGACGATGGAGGAGTTGAACTATATATATCAACTCAATGGCTGCATGCAGATCGATCACAGGTGGCTTCATGCCTAGGACTTGAAGAAGAAAGAGTGCGAATTACTTTGGCTGGCGTAGGCGGAGCTTTCGGAGCCAGAGAAGATTTAAGTCTCCATGTCCATTTATGCATGCTGGCGATGCGAACAAATAGGCCAGTAAAGATGATTTACTCTCGTGAAGAGTCGTTCCATGGTCATGTTCATCGACACCCGGCAAAAATGTGGTATCGCCATCATGCAGATTCAAAAGGAAACCTACTTAGAGTCGAAGCAAAACTTTTACTTGATGGGGGAGCTTATGCATCTTCAAGTGGAGCCGTCATTGCTAACGCAACTTGCTTTGCTGCAGGACCATATCGGATCCCAAGTGCAGATATTGAAGGAGTTGTTGTCCGAACAAATAATCCGCCTTGTGGAGCGATGAGAGGTTTTGGAGCAGTGCAAACTTGCGTAGGTCATGAAGCGCAAATGGATAAGTTGGCTAATGCGCTCAATATGGATCCGGTAGAGATAAGAATAAAAAATGCTTTAAAGCCTGGAGATAAACTCCTCACCGGACAGACCATTTCAGGAACAGCGCCCGTAGCTGAAGTGATTCAAACTTGCGCAGAACATACTTCTACTTATCAGGAATCCTCCGACCCTATGTCTCTTCCAGGTGGAGCTGGACGAACAGCAGACCCTGAACACATCTCTCGAGGAGAAGCTATCGCAGTAGGTTTCAAGAATCTCATGTTTTCAGAAGGATTTGATGACTTCAGTTCAGCCTTATGTCAGTTAGAAAATGGAGTAGCTACTATCACATGCGCTTGTGCCGAAGTAGGACAAGGATTTGTCACATTAGCTCAGCAAATCACTCGAGAGATTCTAGGTGTAGAAGAGGTGGTGTTAGCGCCAGCAGCGACTGAGACAGTTGGTTCTGCAGGCTCAACTTCTGCGAGTCGCCAGACGTGGATGTCTGGCGGAGCGGTCCAAAAAGCATGTGAAGAAGTCCGAGTGAAACTGCTTGAAAAGCTGGCGGTAGAGCACGGAGTAGACATAGAGAGTCTCGTTTTAGTAGATGGTCAAGTCACCTCGCTCAATGAAGAATTCACAATAAGTTTGGAGGAAGCCACATCTGAATCGTTAGAAGCCAGAGTGGAGTATCGGCATGCACCAACGTTTCCTTTAGACGAAAACGGACAAGGAGATGCCCACGTATCTTTCGCTTTCTCAGCTCATAAAGCAGTGGTAGACGTAGATCCTGAACTAGGCCTCGTAAAAGTAGTCGAACTTATCACTTCACAAGATGTAGGTAGGTTACTTAATCCGTTACAAGCAGTTGGACAATTAGAAGGAGGGGCAGCTCAGGGCTTAGGGCTAGCTGTCATGGAAGAAGTTCTAGTAACGGAAGGTAATATTCGTAACGCATCCTTCACCGACTATCTCATTCCGACTGCCCTAGATATGCCACCAGTTGAAATCGCAGCAATTATTGAGCAACCTGAACCTGGAGCGCCCTTTGGAGCAAAAGGCATAGGTGAACCCCCTGCTATTTCTTCAACTGCAGCTGTTGTTGCGGCTATAAGAGAAGCAACTGACTTAGAACTCCCAAGAGTCCCTGTCCGATTTACTGACATCGTTTCAGTAGAGGAGGATTAACAATGGACCTCCAATCTTTAAGAATTAACGGAGACCGCCTAATCCAACGCATTGAAGACCTTGCAGCTGTCGGACCATATGAGAGCACCGGATCTTGCCGACTAGCTCTTACGGATGAGGACCGCGATGGCCGTGATTTAGTTGTTACTTGGATGAAAGATCTTGGCCTAGAAATAACCATCGATGGTATAGGCAACGTAATAGCAACTCGTCCTGGAAACATAGATGGACCACCAACTCTTACCGGAAGTCATATAGACACCGTCGCTACTGGAGGCCGTTATGACGGAAATCTAGGAGTTCTCGCCGGCATTGAGTTGATAGAGACGCTCATAGAAAATGAGATAGAAACACAGCATCCCGTTGGAGTGGGGTTCTTTACAGATGAGGAAGGAGCCCGATTTCCTCCAGACATGTTAGGAAGTCTTGTTTACGTTGGAGGTCTATCACTCGAAGAAGCTCTTGAAATAGAAGCTATTGACGGAGCAATCCTAGGAGAGGAACTAACTCGGATCGGATATTGTGGCCCATCTCCTTGCCCGGCCATACCTCCTCGCGCTTTTATTGAATTACATATAGAACAAGGCCCCTTGTTAGAAAATGAAGGAAAAACGATAGGAGTAGTTACAGGGGTGCAAGGAATCTCATGGACTGAGTATTTAGTAAAAGGTCAATCTAATCACGCCGGGACTACTCCAATGCATTTACGGCACGACGCAGGTTATGTTGCTGCGCGAATAGCTACAGAAGCGCGTGACGTGGCAACCCGTATGGGAGAGCGTCAAGTTGCAACAGTAGGAAGGATGAACCTGCATCCAGACCTTGTAAACGTTGTTGCACGAGAAGCATGTTTAACAGTGGATCTTCGCAACACCGATGAGACCTTATTAGTGAAAGCAGAGAGCCAAATAAAAGAATGCGTTGATTCTTTAGAAGAGTCGGAAGGTGTAACTATTGAATCCCGCTCTCTCGCTCGTTTTGAACCGGTTGTATTTGACCAGCAAGTAATAAAAATAGTTTCCGATACTGCCTCTGATCTCGGTCTCAGTGCAACCCATATGCCATCAGGAGCAGGTCATGATGCGCAAATGCTCGCAAGAGTATGCCCAACAGGAATGATCTTTGTACCGAGTAAAGATGGAATTAGTCATAACCCAAATGAACATACCGATAAAGAAGATTTAGTTGCAGGAGCAAATGTTTTACTCCAATCAGTGCTAGCTCTTGACGCAGCAGAGCTAAAAGGAATAGAACAATGAGTCGTGTTATCACCGTTGGGGCAGCACAAACCGGACCAATTCAAAACACAGATTCTCGTGCTGATGTCGTGGAGAGACTTATTGAACTTCTGCGTCAAGGAAACGCAGCAGGCTGTGATCTAGTGGTTTTCCCAGAACTGGCTCTCACTACTTTTTTCCCTCGATGGTATGTCGAGAATAAAAAAGAATTTGATCATTACTTTGAGACAGAGATGCCAAGTCGAGAAACTCAACCGCTCTTTGACGAGGCTTCAAGATTAGGAGTTGGATTTCATCTCGGATATGCAGAACTCACTTTGGAAGGTAAACATTTCAACACTTCAATTCTTGTAGACAAAGAAGGTCAAATAGTGGCGAAATATCGAAAAGTGCATCTTCCGGGACATGAAGAACATGAACCATGGAGAGATTTTCAGCACCTTGAACGCTATTACTTTGATCCAGGTTCAGGATTTGAAGTTCATAGTGCCTTCGGAGGCATTTTAGGTATGGCAATTTGCAATGATCGACGATGGCCAGAAACCTATCGTGTTCTAGGGTTGCAGGGCTGCGAAATGGCGTTAATTGGTTACAACACACCAATTCATTACGCTCCTGATCCCAATCAAAATCACCTTCAAGGGTTTCACAATCACCTTGTTCTTCAGTCGGGGGCTTACCAGAACGGAATGTGGGTAGTGGGAGTAGCAAAAGCAGGTAAAGAAGAAGGATGCGATCTTCTAGGCGAAAGCGCGATAATTGCTCCTTCTGGAGAAATAAAAGCTCTTTGTTCGACAGTTGAAGATGAGTTGATTGTTGCAGAATGTAATCTTGATTTATGTAGCGACTATAAAGAGACTCTCTTTAATTTCTCTCGTTACCGCCGCCCAGAAACCTATACGCGAATCACTAGTCAAACTGGGGTTGAAATCCCAGACAAGATTAAGGAAAGTTAGTTAAAGATGACTTCATTTAACCTAAATGGACAGTTAGTTAGCGTTGCAGATAACCATCCACATCTATTGTCCGCATTAAGAGATGAATTAAATGTTCTTTCTCCGAAAGATGGATGCGCTCCTTCAGGCCAATGCGGTTGTTGCACAGTTCTTATTGATGGAAAAGCAAGAGTTGCATGTCAAATGTCAATGGAACGCATTGAGAGTACATCCATTATCACCCTTGAAGGAATCGATGAGAAAGAACGAGAACAGTATTCGTCAGCTTTTGCAGCGCATGGCGCTCTTCAATGTGGATTCTGTATCCCTGGAATCGTAGTCCGCGCTAAAGCACTCGTAGATAAAAAAAGTGGAGAAGTTAGCCGTAACGATTTAGAGCGACACCTCGGGGCTCATTTATGTCGCTGTACCGGGTACACAAAAATTTTAGAAGCAATCGAATCCGTCGCAGCAAACGAGACGCCAAAGGAAGTCCCTGTTGGCGGTATTGGAAGTTGTAATCGTAAATACGAGGCAGAAGAACTCGCACTAGGTGATCGACCCTATATAGACGACCTTAGACCTGAAGGATTGTTACATGGTGCAGTACATCTAGCTAGTCATGCAAGAGCCGACGTATTAAAAATTGATACGACAAAAGCAGAGGCAATAAAAGGCGTCCATCAAGTTTTTACCGCTGCAGATGTTCCCGGGGCACTACGAGTAGGAATTATCCATACTGACTGGCCGATTTTTATTCCAGAAGGAGGCCGAACATCATATTTAGGTGACGTACTGGCGTTTGTGGTAGCGGATGATAGAGAGACAGCACGACATGCGGCATCTCTAGTAGAAGTCGAATACCAGCCATTGGAAGTCTTCAATGACCCAGTAATTGCTGTGGTCGCTGAAGAAGACGCAGTGTGGGAACTCGAAGGAAATGTGCTTTCAGTTTCAACTTATGACAGAGGCGATATTGAACAGGCTTTGGCCTCATCAGATCATGTTGTAGAGGAAGTATTTCAAACCCAGCGCATCGAACATGCATTCTTAGAACCAGAATCAACTCTGGCGACACCTAATGGTGATACTGGACTTTATGTATGGTCAGGAGGCCAAGGTATTTGGGATGACCGAAACCAAATCGCTTCTGTGCTTGATATAGACGCAAGCGAAATCACGGTTGAACTTGTATCTAATGGGGGGGCATTCGGAGGGAAAGAAGACATGTCTAACCAGGCGCAAACCGCACTTGCCGCATGGATTCTAAAAAAACCAGTTAGATGCACACTTTCACGTGAAGAGTCTTTCCTCATTCATGCGAAACGCCACCCAATCAGGATGTCATATAAAGCAGGATGCGATACTGAAGGAAGGCTGCAAGGGCTTTGGGTACGAATGATCGGGGATTCCGGCCCTTATGCATCAGTCGGAATGAAAGTGCTTGAAAGAGCCGCAGGCCACGCAAGCGGCCCTTATGTAGTACCCAACATCAACGTTGAAGCAACCGCTGTCCGAACAAATAACCCAGTTTGTGGGGCTTTCCGTGGCTTTGGGGCTAATCAAGCACAATTTGCCATGGAAGGAGTCATGGATCGCCTAGCTGAAAAAGTAGGGATTACCGGATGGGAGATGAGAAACCGAAATGTAGTTACGCCTGGCTCAGTTTGGGGTCCAGGCCAGATTATGGACGACGGATGTCTTGGAGCTAGCGCCTGCCTTGAAGAAGTCAAGGAATCTTATGAAGAAGCGATAAATGCGGGTAAACCTGTTGGAATCGGTTTAGGTCTAAAGAACTCTGGATTAGGAAATGGGTTTAAAGAAATAGCACAAGCTGTCATCCATTTCCGCGATGATGGCCAAGTTGAAGTTAGACACTGCTGGACAGAGATGGGCCAAGGAATACATACAGTAGCTCAACAAGTAGCAGTTGAAGAGCTGAAAATAGATCCTTCGCGCATAGAAGTCATAGTAGACACCACACGAGAAATGGGCGCCGGACAAACTACAGGAAGTCGTGGAACTTTAATGGGGGCTGGAGCGGTAGCTGACGCATGCCGTATTGCTCTTGAAGATGACTGCCAAATAGGTGTTGATTATCTAGGTGAATATCGTGTTGATTGGACAAATTCACTCAATGATGGAGTAGAAAATCCAATCATCCATTCAACTTTTGGATATGCGGCACAAGTCGTTGTTTTAGATCCAGACACAGGGGAAGTTGATGAAGTAATTGCAGCTCATGATGTAGGAAGAGCTGTTAACCCCATTTTATGTGAAGGGCAAGTTGAAGGTGCAGTGCACATGGGCCTCGGTTATGCGTTAACAGAAGGGTTTCCAGTGGATGAAAATTCATACCCAGTTAACAACACTCTCCGTAAATTGGGAATCATTAGACCAAGCGGGATGCCGAAAGTAGACGTTCGGCTCGTTGAATCTCCACAACCAAACTCACCATATGGAATTAAAGGTGTCGGAGAAATTGGTTTAGTGCCAACCGCCGGAGCAGTAGCCGCAGCTATGAAGAGTCATGACGGAGATTGGCGCAACACTCTTCCATTAGCAGATGAGAATCAACAAGAACAGTGGGCAAATTGGGATGGGAGCTAGATGAACACCACGCCTGGGTTAGTTTGCTCTCATCACCATCTTTATTCTTCTTTAGCGCGTGGAATGCCTCCACCACCTCATACACCAATAGATTTCGCGGACATTCTAGAAATGATTTGGTGGAGACTCGATCAAGCTATAGACCTAGACATACTTTATTGGTCTGCAAAACTCGGAGCTTTAGAAGCGTTAAGACAAGGAACCACTGCAATTATTGACCACCATGAATCACCAACCGTCATTGACGGTTCACTCTCCGTTATCGCTGAAGCTTGTGCCGAAGTTGGAGTCCGAGTTAATTGTTCTTATGGGGTTACAGATCGGCATGGATCTGAAGGAGCTAAACGCGGCTTATCAGAAAATGAAAGATTCCTAAAGAGCGGTGGAAACGGAATGGTGGGAGTTCACGCTGCATTTACTTGTAGTGACGAAACCCTTGAATCTGCTGCTCAGCTTGCTTCAGATTTTCAAGTTGGTGTGCACATTCATGTGGCTGAAGGAAAAGTTGATGCAGAAGCCCCTGACCGCATCAGACATTTAACCGATGAGAATTGGTTAATCATTCATGGTGTTCATTTAGAAGAAGACCATGGCTTACAAGGAACTATTGTGCATAACCCTCGGTCGAATATGAACAACAGCGTCGGCTATGCGCGCCCGAGTAGATTCCAGAACAGAATTGCATTAGGTACCGATGGAATCGGAGCAGACATGTTGGAAGAATTTAGAATTGCCTATGCTCGGCATCGAGAAGATGAAGTAACGGCTACACCAGATATTTCATGGAATTGGCTGGCTACTGGCTGGGATCTTTTCCCAGAAGCAATTGACGACAAAGTTACCTGGGATTACGAGCATTTAGATGCTTGGCATTTAGCCTACACATCTGGGGTTAGACCGTTAGAGGTAGAAATTGGTGATGAAGTAGTCTGGAAAGACGGACTCTCTACTCGAGTAGATGAAAATGAAGTAAAAGCAAAATCTGCAGAAGCGGCTAAAAAACTTCACGAACGACTATAGGAAATCTTAAACCAAAAGAAAGAAAGAGTATTTATGACGCGGTTAGCTATCTATTTACAGGACGCTCATCCCATCACAGAGGCGATTGAGTATGTGCAATATGCAGAATCAAAAGGATTCGAAGCAGTGTGGCAAGCAGATTCAAGATTAGTTCGTGACGCCGTAGTACCTATGGCCGCATTTGGAGCCTGCACAGAAACTATAAAAATTGGATCTGGTGTAGTTGACTGCTGGACCCGTAATCCCGCTCGTTTAGCATCAACTTTTTCAACATTAGATGACCTCTCCCCAGGTCGCATGATTCTTGGTATTGGTGCTTGGTGGGATCCACTGGCAAGCAAAGTCGGGATAGAAAGAAATAAGCCACTAGGAGTGATGAGAGAAATAGTGACAGCAGTTCGCTCTCTCTTAGCTGATGAAACGGTTACCTTCCAAGGAGATTTTGTGAACTTGGATGGTGTTGAGCTTGACTATGTCTATCAGGAGCGCCGACCAAAGGATGTCCCGATTTATATTGGCGCAACAGGACCTAAGATGCTTGAACTTTCTGGAGAAATCGCTGACGGAGTTGTGTTGAACTATTTAGTCTCTCCTGAATACAACAAGAAAGCTATGCAGTCCTTGGAAGACGGAGCAACGCGGGCTGGACGAAGCCTTGATGACGTTGACCGACCTCAATTAGTTGTGTGCTCAGTAGCAGACACACGTGAAGAGGCACTGGATGGTGCTCGGCTAATGGTCACACAGTATTTAGGGCAGCAGCCTCACATTATGAAAGCTTCAGGTGTACCCGAGTCTCTACTGGACAAAATCGGAGAAGTCTTAACGTGGCCAGCTACTCATGAACAGGTAGAAGCCGCTTCTAAACTCGTTCCTGACGATATTGTCCAAATGATTTGTGCCGCAGGAACACCAGATGAAGTTAGAGAGAAAGTTGCACAGTACATGGCAGACGGATGCACTTGCCCCATCCTTTATCCACTAGGGCCAGATGTGAAGATGATGGTTGATACTTTTGCTGATTGGACACCTTGATTGTTATGACTCGACTTGTTCTCCGTGGCGCTAGATCCCCTGGCGACATAGCTATAGAAGATGGGAAGATCGTTGCCTTAGGGACAGTGGAGGCGAGGAGTGGTGACACAGTTCTAAATTGCGAAGGCGACATTGTAACTCCGGGCCTAGTTAACACGCATCATCATCTTTACCAATGGATGACACGAGGTGAAGCAACTGGATGTAATTTATTCGATTGGCTGGTTCACCTCTACCCAGTCTGGAATGAACTAACGGTAGAAGACGTCCATATTGCAGCCTTAGTTGGCTTAGGTGAACTAGCGGCGACAGGATGCACTACAGCTTCAGACCATCACTACTTAGTGCCAGGAGGCGATGACAGAGTTTTTGATGCAATTGTTGAAGCATCAAAACAAGTAGGAATTCGACTATTTCTATCTCGTGGGTCCATGGACTTAGGAGAAAGTAAAGGCGGACTACCTCCAGACCGTGTTGTAGAAGATAAAGATTCGATACTTTCTTCAACAAAATCAGTAGCAGAGCGTCACCATGACGGAGACATGGTTCATGTCGTAGTAGCTCCGTGTAGCCCATTCTCCGTCACGACAGAGCTAATGGTTGAATCCGCTGAGTTAGCTCGACAACTTGGCTTACGACTTCACACGCATTTATGTGAAACAGTTGAAGAGCAGCAACATTGTTTAGAACGTTTTGGTCGCCGGCCAGTAGAGATGCTTGATGAGTGGGGGTGGGTAGGAAACGATGTTTGGTTAGCTCACGGAATTCACATAGCGGACACAGAGATGGAAGTTTTAGGTTCAGCAGGAACCGGTGTTGCACACTGTCCATCTTCAAATGCCCGCATCGCTGCAGGAATGTGCAGAGTGACCGATTTGATGAAAGCCGGAGTTCCGGTAGGACTTGGTGTAGATGGAGTCGCTTCAAATGAGGTAGGAGGTTTATTCCCTGAAATGCGTCAAGCACTTTACACCGCTCGATTAAGAGAAATGCAACCTGATGCTCTTATGCCAGAAGAGGTTCTTGCAATTGCTACAAAAGGAGGATCTCAGTGCCTAGGTCTCAAGAATTCAGGGACTTTAGAAATAGGACAAAACGCAGACATTGTGGTTTGGCCTGGCGACGATTTGGCTGATATTCGAAATCCAATAGACGGCCTTATCTTGGGACCTGATCGTCGCGCTAAGCATGTTTTAGTAGGTGGAAGCTTGGTGGTTGAAGATAGTCAAGTTCTCGGTATCGATTTATCCAAGGCACACCAAGACCTAGCTACCCATTCACGTAGAATTTGGAAACATCACTAATCACCAACTTTCATTAAAAAATAAGCCATTATGTAAAGGTGATTACTGCAGAATTTACGGTAGAGCCATTTGTTGAAGGTTCCCCAGGGCCACATGTCAAAGCAGCAGTACGGATTGCAGAGAACGCAGGATTGACAGTAGAAATAGGCCCATTTGGAAGTTCAATAACTGGCGATGAAAGTGTCATTCTCCCTTTGATTAGTTCAATGCTTAGCGCTGCCGTAGAAAATGGAGCCACAAGAGTTTCTTTGCAGGTAAATCAGATTTAAAGTCTTCGGAACTAGCCAAACGTCACTTCTGCAAATTCTACTCATCAAACACCTCTACTGGCCGATGAGCAAAACGTTTTAAGCAATGTTTCAGCAGTGTAAATTCTTCGTCCAATGAGTGCATTAATGCTGAGAGTATGCCAAGATAGCCGTGTATCGATGCGGGTTGTCGGAGGGTAAGTAGGGTCTCCGCCCGCGTTGAGCAGAGGGAGAAAATAATGAGACGTCGACTGCTGGCTCTGCTAGTCGTTGTTCTTACCTTTGGAGCTGTAGCTTCAGCTTGTGGTTCGGATGATGGTGGCAGTAGTGAAGTAAAGGCCGCATTTGTTTACATAGGCACACCTGGTGATGCCGGATGGACATACGCACATGACCAAGGCCGTATTGCGGCTGAAGAAGCAACAGGTGCTACTACAGCAGTTGTTGAGAATGTTCCGGAAGGAACAGAAGATTTCGCTAATTACGCTCGCGAATTCATTGATGATGGGTACTCAGTAATCATTGGTACGTCATTTGGATATATGGAGTCAATGGCAGCATTGGCTGACGAGTACCCAGATGTCGTATTTGACCATGTTTCTGGTTACATGAGCAATGACACCAACTTTGGCAACACCTTTGGCCGGATGTATGAGCCGCGTTATCTATCAGGAATGGTTGCCGGTGCTATGACCGAAAGTAACTATCTCGGTTACGTTGCAGCGTTCCCAATTCCTGAAGTTATTCGTGGAATCAATGCTTTCACTCTCGGTGTACGGTCAATGAACCCTGACGCTGAGGTTGAAGTGATCTGGACCAGTACTTGGTTTGATCCAGCAGTAGAAGGAGACTCTGCGCAAGCACTTATTGAAAAGGGCGCAGATGTTATAGCTATGCATCAAGACAGTACTGCAGCAGGCGAAAGAGCTGAGGCAGCAGGCATCCGATGGGTTGCCTATAACTCTGACATGAGCGCATTTGCTCCAAATGCTCATCTGACCGCTCCGGTTTGGGATTGGTCAAACCGCTACGCTCAGATCATTGAGCAAGCTGCTGATGGCAGCTATTCAGGTGGTTCATGGTGGGGATCAATGGCTGATGGAGTTGTAGCTTTGGCTCCGATCGCCGACGATGTCCCTGGCGATGTTAAAGCATCTGTTGCTGATACACAGCAAGCCATCATCGATGGAGAATTCCATGTATTTGCTGGACCCATTAACGCTCAAGACGGCAGTGTTCTCGTTGCTGCTGGAGAGACAATGAGTGACGGCGACATGCTTGGCATGATGAGCTTCGTTGAAGGCGTAATTGGATCAACAGGCTGACACGCCAGTATTTGATTTGATTGACGGCGCCAGTGGGTTAGCCCGCTGGCGCCGTCAGCGCGTCTACACGGTAAATTAATTTGAGTATGACTTCTAATTCCCCGCTAGCTATTGAGTTAGTTGATATTTGGAAACGTTTCCCTGGTGTGGTTGCTAATGCGGGGGCGACTTTGAGTGTCGAAAAAGGAACGATTCACGCTGTACTTGGTGAAAACGGGGCAGGAAAGTCAACCTTAATGAATATTCTTTCTGGGGTTTACAGGCCAGACGAAGGGCAAGTGCGTATCAATGGAGATCAACATTGGTTTCATTCCCCTTCAGATGCCTTAGCTTCTGGCATTGGCATGGTGCATCAAGAATTTCGGCTGGTTCCGTCATTCACCGTCGCGGAAAATATTGTTCTCGGTGCTTCAGAGAAAATTATTAGAAGAAGTTTGATTGAGAAAGAAGTCGAGCAAATTGCTCAACAATTTGGACTAGCTATAGATCCAACACGTCCTGTATGGCAGCTCTCGATGGGCGAACGACAGCGTGTAGAGATTCTCAAAACATTGTGGCGGAAAGCGCAAATATTGATCCTCGATGAACCAACAGCAGTTTTAACTCCAGCAGAAGCAGACGAACTTGGAAATGTTCTACGAAGAATGGCTGAAGATGGTCGAACAGTTGTATTTATAAGCCATAAATTACATGAAGTTACTGCATTCTGCGATGAAGCAACAGTACTTCGCGGAGGTAAAACAGTCGCTTCCGCTTTAAAGGTAGAGGAAGTAAATGAAAGCGATTTAGCCGGTCTGATGGTCGGTTCATCTCCCATGATTAGCGAGAGGCCCCCTCATCAAGAACCAGGTGAGGCGATGTTGACTATTGAAGGCCTTGGAACGCTAGACGATAGATTCCTCCCCGCAGTAAAAAACCTCAATCTGACAGTAAAAAGTGGCGAAATAGTAGGTATTGCAGGAGTCTCTGGGAATGGCCAACGAGAAATGGCTCAAGCTATAGCCGGATTAAGACCAATTACATCAGGAAAAGTGACTATCTCCGGTGAAGATCTTACAAACGCTCCACCTTCAGAGCGTTTCACAGCAGGGCTTGGTTATGTACCAGAAGATCGGCTCGGGGTAGGGCTAGCTCCAAGATTGACTGTTATTGATAATGCAATTTTACGGTGTTACAGAAGTTTGAGAAAAAGTATTTTCCTTGTTTATGAACAAGCAGTGAATTATTGCAAAGAAATAATTGACCGATTCGGAGTAAGGACCGGACCAATAGATGACCCAATAGCTGGTCTATCAGGCGGGAACCTCCAAAGGCTTCTAGTCGGCAGAGAATTAAGCGGCAACCCTGCAGTTGTCCTAGCAGCACAACCTACTCGGGGGTTAGATGTACAAGGCGTGAAAGCAATTCAAGACCTGCTTATAGCCGAACGCGCCGAAGGAGTAGCCGTGCTTCTAATTTCTGAAGATCTAGACGAATTGCTCACACTTTCTGATCGATTATTAGTCATGCATGAGGGAGAAATAGTAAAAGAATTTGACCCTACCACAGCCCATCGTCATGAAATCGGAGCAGCGATGGCAGGCAAAAGAGACCAATCATGAAACGTCTAGTATTGGTCCGCCGAGAACAAGCACTTCGAGGAGGGCAACCCCTCTCATTCTTAATTGGTCTGGTAGTTGCCTTATTAGCAGGAATCTTACTTCTGGTTGCCTCTGGTCATAATCCATTTGAAATCTATGAACGGCTATTTAACTCTTCCGTAGGTAGTTCCAATGCATGGGCTAAAACACTCAATCGAGCCGTCCCGCTTGGATTAGCTGGTCTCGCTGTTGCAGTCGCTGGAAGTATGGGGCTATGGAACATTGGTGCTGAAGGTCAAATACTTGCAGGGGCGATGATGGCTGCCTGGATGGCGCAAATTTTTGACACTTTATCTAGCCCGATACTCATCCCATTGATGCTTGTTGCTTCCATTCTTGGAGGAGCGTTACTTGCATCCGGACCCGGTATCGCCCGTGCTCAGATTGGTGTAAATGAAATCATTACAACACTTATGCTAAACGAAGTCGCATTAAGACTTTTACAGTGGCTCATACACGGACCTTGGAAAGACCCAGAATCTCGAGGGTTTCCATTAGCTCCGCTACTCTCAGACGAAGCGCGGCTACCCAAACTCTTCGGAAGAGCTCATTGGGGCGTAATCATTGCCTTTTTAGTTATAGCACTTTTTGGATTTGTAGTCAGTCGCACAGCATGGGGATATGAACTAAAAGTCGCTGGTTCCTCAGGGGCAACCGCCCGCTATGCCGGCATCTCACTAAATAAAAAAATCATCACAGTTATGGTGCTAAGCGGAGGCATAGCAGGCTTAGCAGGGGGCATTGAACTATCAGGGACTTCAGACAGAATTGTTGAAGGAGTATCAGGAGGCTATGGATTCGCTGGAATCATCGTCGCGGCACTTGCATTAATGCGACCTTCAGGGGTTGCTGCAGTAGCTCTTATCTTTGGGGCAGTGCAAGTCGGAGGTTTGAGCATCCAAACTCTAGGAGTCTCATCTTCTGTGTCCACCATCCTTCAGGCTCTAATCCTATTTGGAGCAATCGGAGCCGGGGTTTTCAATCGGTATAGCTTGAAAAGCGTGAAACGTGAGAAGAAAGGCGGTTCAACATGAATGAAGCATCTATGATCGGAATGCTTAGTACCACGGTTTCATTCGGTGCCCTTTTATACCTTGCGTGCATAGGAGAGCTCATATCTGAAAAAGCCGGAGTCTTAAATCTAGGTGTTGAAGGAATGATGGCACTAGGGGCGGTAACAGGATTTCTTGTTGCTTTGAATACCGAAAACC
The DNA here is from genome assembly GCA_949538625.1 of Acidimicrobiales bacterium AG-410-I20. Classification (GTDB taxonomy): domain Bacteria; phylum Actinomycetota; class Acidimicrobiia; order Acidimicrobiales; family MedAcidi-G1; genus MedAcidi-G2B. The sequence goes on along the minus strand of CATISD010000044.1, from coordinate 10,866 downwards.
CCTGGATTGCCTTACTCGTCGCAATGATTGTCACTGCTGCTTTTGCTTTAATCCACGGAATATTTTCTGTCGTACTAGGCGCAGAACAAGTTGTCTCGGGTCTATCGCTTACTTTCTTAGGTTTAGGACTCTCAGCGTTCTTTGGTAAGAGCGCAGTTGGTAACCCACCAGGAGCAATACTTGCAAATGTAGATTGGGGTCCACTTTCGGATATACCGTGGGCTGGACCTATCTTGTTCCAGCAGTCTCCTATGGTATATTTTGCGCTTCTCGTTGGGCTCTTAACTTCATTCTTGCTAACTCGTACCAGCATCGGTTTAGCTCTTCGAGGCGCAGGAGAATCTGCTTCAACTGTAGATACAGCCGGTCACTCTGTAGTCAAAATACGACTTGTAGCAGTCGCAACTGGCGGAGCTTTAGCAGGAGCGGCAGGCTCGTATCTAACCTTAAGCCTTACTACCTCATGGCAAGATGGCGCTACTGCAGGACGAGGTTGGATTGCTGTGGCACTGGTCATCTTTGGAGCTTGGAAACCAGGTCGGGCGGCAATAGGAGCACTTTTGTTTGGTGGCTTACTAGCGCTTAAGACACGTTTGCAAACATTCGGGGTTGATTTTTCACCAATCCTGCTTTCAATGATTCCTTATCTGCTAACTATTGGAGTGCTCCTAGTCATCTCCGTTAGAGCACGGCATCGCCCTTCAGCCTCACCTGCGGAGATAGGCCAGGTCTATCGCCGCGAGGAAAGGTAAAGTCACCTTTCAATGCCAGTGACAAGTACAGCCACATTTGAATCAGCGTCTAACAATTCATTTTCATGATTAGTAATCACCCCAGCCAACCCAGAAGTTCCAGTGATACAAGGTGAGATATCTGTGTGGGAGTGAACGAGTTGATGTGCTCTTGTAATAGCTTCTTCAGAAGCTATTACAGGGCTACCTCCCATTTGAAGCATTGCCCAAACAATTGGTTTCCAGTCATAAACAACATCGTCCAGAATTCCTGTAGCAACAGAATGTGGATTTTCCCAAGCCCACATAGGATCATCATCATTCAAGCCGTCAAAAGGATCTTCGAGGGAAGTCACAATATTGAATGCCCGGTTTAAAGGAGCGCACCCTGCAGATTGCACAGCGTGGAAAGACGGAAGATTTGTCAGAACACCGAGATCTAAAGCAGTATTTAAAGCTTGTATCACGCTTGAAGCTAAAGCGCCCCCACCCACTTGAATAAAAAGATGTTCAGGGATATGTTCATTCGATTTCCAATCTTGAGCTAATTCAAATCCTAAAGTTCGCCCACCATCAATGGTGAATATATTTTCTGTACCTTGACATCCAAAAGGAATGGCGCCTTGGGCAACAGCTTCCCTAAATCTAAGCAAGCATGGATCCCCCCGTTCTTCCTCTCGGCGTTCACAAATTCGTATCTCAGCCCCGAGATCAGAAAGATGGCTTAGTATGACTGGATCAGCCCATTCCGGGACATGAACGATTAGAGGACGGTTGGTGGCCTTAGCGACTACTGCGGCTCCGAGAGCGGCATTGCCACAAGATGCGATCGTCAATGGCGTATCACTTGGGACCCTGTCAACCTCAAAGTGAAGAGCTAAACCGAATAAATGGCGTGCTTTATGGCTTCCTGAAACATTTTTACTTTCATTCTTTATCCAAAGACTGCCTTTTCGCCCTATCGACGAGTTCAACTCAGAATGAGAATTGAATGGAGTATGTGTAAAACTAATCCCATCAACTTGTTTTATGGAGTCATCCAGGAGTGAGACCAGATCAACAAACTCTCCGTCAGTCATCCCTTTTTTTAAGGCATTTTGATAAGACCAAAGAAAGTGTCTGAATTTAATAAAAGGATTTAGATCTAAAGGTTCATCTTCTGTATTCGTTGAAGGCCATGGCACCTCAGATGGAGAACCTAACCATCCGTGTTCAAGAGATAGCGAGTTCATCTATCAGCTAGAACCCCTGTCTGGTTATTGAATTCCTCAATCAACTCATCCCAAACAGGAGCCAATTTCTGCAAATGCTTCCAAACTTTTTGATCACGCCGCATTTCAAAATTGTCAAATTCTATTCCTTGCTGTTCTACCCATGTGTAGTAGCCAAGATTAAATATTCTGTTTCTGCTAATTTCATTAAGCACTTCAACATGGCTGCTGTCTGCTCCCTGTAAATGTTCCTCAACAGCAGTTGAAGCATCTGAGGAACTGAATCCATCTACGTAACGGTTAGCGGCCATAGCTTCTCGTTCGCTTGCGTAAAGTTCAGCACCGTCAGTAGCGACAGTGACAATTGCATCTTCTGCGCTTAGACCAAGTGTTTTAGCAGTCTTTATCGCTGCTAAAACATTACAAATACCAGATAGTCCAAAATGGCCTAGTTGGCTGATAATCGAAGGGTTAACTCCTAGATCGGCTAAATAAGAAGCTCCTTCAGGAGTGTTAAAAACAACTCCCAGTTCGTCGCATGCTCGATCACTCACTGCTACAACTACATCAGTATTTGTAACATTATGAATCAGAGGAACGTGTTTATCACCGATACCTTGAATATTGTGTTCACCAAAACCGTTATAAAGCATCGTTGGGCATTCAAGGGCTTCTACTGCCACGATGCGAGCCCCATAGTCTGATTTGAGTCGTTCTCCAGCAGCTAGAGTCCCTGCGGATCCAGAAGCAGCTACGAATGCAGCCAACTTTAATCCAGGATGTTTTTCGGCTGCCATAAGATAAAGATGCTCAAGTGCTCGGCTGGTAACTTCGTGATGACCAATGTGATTAGAAAATTCAGAGAATTGATTGAGGATGAAATTTCCTGGGTCTTTTTCTAGTTCGTTGCAAGCGTCGTAGATTTCTTTCACGTTGCTTTCAGAACCTGTAGTTTTTATTACATCTTCAGGGTTGGCGATCCACTCGTCTAACCATTCAAAACGTTCTCTGCTCATATTTTCAGGTAGGACTGCTACGCCGCGGCAACCCATCAATCTTGAAATAGCTACTCCACCGCGCGCATAGTTTCCAGTGGAAGGCCAGATTGCCCGATGAACAGTTGGATCATATTGACCGGTAACTACGCGCGGGACTAAGCACGAGTAAGCAGCTAAGACTTTGTGAGCGGCAATCATTGGAAAGCGATTACCAAAAGCGACGATAATAGGGGATTCAATTCCGGTCATTTCACTCGTCAAGATCACGTGATCAGGGATCTCAACAAATCCGCCCTCAAAATTGTTATACCAATGCACCCGATAGAGGTTTAAAGGGTCGGCATCATTTCGATCTACCTGCTTGAGACTGGTTCGTATTGAATGTGGAATTTTACTTGGATCGGCTAATTGCGAAAAAGTTGGTAAAGCGATTCCGCGTTCTTTGAATCTTTCAACACTGCGCTTATAACGCTCGTCGTCAATGATCTCGGTGAAGAGACCAAAGCGAGACAAATCAAAAGATTCTGGGTCAAAGTCAGGAACCTCAAAAGAACCCACACCGACATTTACGCTTCCATTGTTCATAACTCGCAGGTTACCGCATGCTTGTTGACAAAATGTTGAAATTAGTAATTGAATAACTGGAATTTTCACATAAATGCTTATGAAAAGTAGTGGGGGTGACACAAAATAGTGTGAAAGTAATGCGAGACTAGAAAAATGCTTAGATGGATTTCACAAGTTGCAACCAGTCTGCTTCTTGCTGCAGTAATTGGTTTACTCATTTCTGGAACAGCAGGTGATTCAAGTGAGCCAACAATTACACAACTAGCTATTCCTTCTACCACTACTGAAGCCCTGCCCTCGACTACCACAACTACCACTGAAGTACAGGAGGAAGCTGCAACTAGTACTACCACTAGCACCACAACCTCAACTACTACTGCTGCTCCTGCTTCTACAACTACCACCACGACCCAACCACCAATAGATGAAGAAGCAGTTTTACTGGCCTCCTACCCATGGGGCCCGAGTGAGGAAACTGTCATACTCCAAACTGTTCTAGGAATAGATTCAGATGGCTGGTATGGGCCGGGGACACGTAGCGCCCATTTAGCCGAACTAGCAGCCAGAGGGCTTAGTATTGACAATGTTCCTGCTGTTCCTACTACGACAACTACAACTCCTCCGCCTACAACAACAGTCGATTCAGGGCTTCCCGACTTGTCGTATCTGCCGAGCTCAACACTGCAGGCAGCAGCGACAGCTTTTGGCGCTCCCTGCTTATCTGATGGCATTTTGACCGATTGCCCGGCAAGTGTTTTAGCAAATATTGATGCTATTTTGGCTCTACTAGGAGTCTAAATAATCACAAAGTGTCAATGAGCGACGAATCACTATCAAAAAATACTGACCTGAATTCTGAGTACCCCATAGGGGACTTCTTCTCTTTAGAAAATATTATTGAAGAGGGCCAGAATGCCTGCCGTATTGTGATTAATAAGAATCACCGCAATCCACATGGGGTGTTACACGGAGGGGTTACATTCACTTTGATTGATCAAGCAATGGGAATTGCTGCGATGCGGGCACTGCAACCTAATCAGATCTGCACAACTTTAGAGATCCAAGTTCGTTACCTAAACCCAGTATTTGAAGGAGAAGTTGAAGCACATGCTTCAGTGATCAAATCTGGGAAAAGAATCATCCAACTTGAGGCAAGAGTTACTTCAGGTTCTGAGTTAGTCGCTTTTGGAACAGGCTCATTCGCTATTTTAGATAGACCCAAAAACCTATAAAACAAAAGAAAAATATTCGTTCGAACTTTTAATTTCTCTTGCTGCAGGGAATACGCCAGTTAAGTGTTGGTATCTACCAGACTGGAGAAATGGCGCTGGGCAATAATTCAAGAAAAACCTTGGCAATTAAACGACTCATAGCTCCCTCCGTAGACAGTCAGCAACGATTTATAGCTCTTCTAATCGGTGTAGTTGCCGCTTCTTTAGGAGGCCTTTTCCTAGCAAAATCTGAAGGAAAACTTGATGAGCTCCCTGGTCTTTTGATGTTGATCCCAGGCGCGATTGCTTTAAGAGGAAACATATTTGGGGCAATGGGTAGTCGTCTCGGAACTGCAGTTCATGCCGGAACTTTTAGATTCAACCTTCGCAGTGATGGGGTAGTAGGTCAAAATCTAATAGCCACCGGTTTTCTAACTCTATTTTTGAGTGTTGTCCTCGCGGTTATAGGGAAAGGAACTTCAAGCCTCTTTGGTATAGCCGCAACGATGAGTCTCGCAGAGTTCATTGTTATCTCTACTCTAGGGGGGCTTTTAGCTTCGGTCGGAGTCGCGATCATTACCTTGTTTCTAGTCGCAGGTTCCGTTCGGTACAGATGGGATTCAGATAATGTCACGTCTCCTTTAGTGACAGCTTTCGGAGATTTGATCACAGTGCCAGCGCTCCTTCTAGCAGCAGGTCTCGTAGATAGTGCAACCTCGACGAATGTTTTAGCTGCCCTTTTAGCAGGAACTGCAATCTTGGGAGTCTTTTTTATTTGGAGTTCTGGCGATTACAACCTTCAACGCATTGCCAGACAATCCATTCCGGTTTTATTAATAGGAATTCTTATAGACCTTGCCGCTGGAGTTATTGTTGAAAAACGGATTACAGATTTACTGACATCAAAATCAGTTCTCATAATGTTGCCCGCGTTTCTTGCTACTGCAGGTGCTTTAGGTGGGATTCTCTCTAGCCGCCTTTCAACACAATTTCATCTAGGGTTGGATGATGCGACACCTATACCTAGTAAAACTAGTGTCAGTAACATCCGCTCTCTTATAGCAGTAGCTGTACCGATATTTATCTCCGCCGCTGGAGCAGCTCATATTCTTGGGGTTATAACAAATCAAAATGCGCCTGGCTTTTGGCAATTGGTGTTGATCGCATTATTTGGTGGCGCTTTGGCAATAGTTTTAGTAGTAGGCGTCGCTTACTATTCCACGATGGCTGCTTTTCGGTTTGGGTTGGACCCAGATACCTATGGAATACCGATGGTTACATCCTCTCTAGATTTAGTGGGAGCGTTTACGCTGGTGATCGCCATGATGACGGTAGGGATCGCATGAAAAATCTAAATCTTCTTTCCGAAATAAAAACTTTTCTTGACACTCAGCATGTTGCTGGGTTTAGCATTAATCGACAACCTCTAGTGAGGAGATATGGAAGATAAACCACGAACTTTACGAGCCATGTTGGCTGAGGCAAAAGACACCTCAGAACTTATGGTGGATCTGGCATATGCGGCTCTATATTTTGATGATCCCGATATGGCTGAAGAAGTTGATGAACTTGAAGGCCAAATGAGCGATCTTGTTCATGACATGCGAGCTGTTTGTGTATTAGCTGCAAGAAGCTCTCGTGAAGCCGAGGGCATGTCATCAGTGCTACAAGTTGTTTCATCAATAGAGCGTATGGCTAATGATGCAGTAGATATTTCTCGAATTGTCTCAAAACGCATGGGCATCCCACATCAATTAGTGGCAGATCTCTCTGACGCAGAAGAAGTTTCTCATAGGGTTTTAGTAAGCGAGGGCTCTCATATGGCTCATCGCCCACTCTCAGCTCTTGAACTCACGGTTCAAGCAGGCATGAGTGTTATGGCTGTCCGAAGAGGACGTCAATGGATAACTGATGTGAATGGTGAGACAGTTCTAATCCCTGATGATGTTTTATTTCTGCGAGGTTCCCCTGATGGAATCACTCGATTGCGTGAATTAGCAGCAGCGCCGGTCTGGGAACCGCCACGAGCGGAAGACCAACAAGCAGTCACAGACCTTGATAGAGCAGTTGATGTACTCGTGGAAATGAAAAATCTTTCAGAAACAGCAGTCGGGCTTGCATATAGCGCACTAGTTCTAGCGGATCGAGGGTTAGCAGCAGAAGTATGTCATTTAGAGGATCGCTTAGATGAGATGAAAGAAAATCTTGAGCTATGGGTCTTGCGTTCAGCAGGAGATGATCTTGACCCTGGAGCGCTGAGAGGTCTTCTTCGTCTAGCAGAAGCAGCTGAGGATCTTGGAGATCAGGCACAAGCCATGGTCTGGCTTATAGAGAAAGAAGAAGAGCTTCACCCAATTCTTGGAATCGCTCTTGGCGAAACGGATGAAGTTGTCGTGCGCTATCCGATTGCTCCAGACTCAACAGCTGATGGGGCATCACTTTCTGACTTACGGTGGAATATTGAGCCAGGTTTCACCGTTCTAGCAATTAGGCGTGGCGGAAGATATGTCTACCGTCCGAGGGGAAGAAATACCCTTGTTGCCGATGATGAAATTATTGCAAGCGGACCAGACGAGGGCCGTGCAATGCTAGCTCGGATATGTGGCTGGTTACTAAAAGATGATGAAGACGGAGAAGATCAGTTAGAGCCAGCTTGATTTAGACTGCTCTATTTTTTCTTCTTTGGTTCTTCACCAGTAAATAATTCAGCAATAGCGCCGAGAGACCCCATAGTTGAACTCATTTCAGCGGGAAGAAAGATCTTCGTTGCCTGACCATCAGCTACTGTTCCTAACGCATCTAGGTACTTGATAGCGATCAAATCCGGTGTCGGATCACCGTCGTGGATAGCTTGATACACGCTTCGGATAGCCTCAGCTTCACCTTGAGCAACAGTATCTTGACGATAACGTTCAGCATCAGCGACCGCTTGAATGGCTTCGGCTTCACCTTGAGCTCTGAGAATAGATTCTTGTTTGATGCCCTCTGCTTCGAGAATCTTTGACTGCTTCTCACCCTCAGCTCTAGTTATTTCAGCCTGTTTAATACCATCAGCTTCAGTAACGACAGCCCGGCGTGTTCTTTCGGCTTTCATTTGTTCGTGCATAGCATCCATAACATCCCCTGGAGGATCAATGCGCTGAATTTCTACACGAACTACTCTTACCCCCCACTTATCTGTGGCATCATCAAGTACTTCACGTAAAGAAATGTTGACTGTGTCACGTGAAGTCAGAGCGGAGTCAAGAGTCATGTCACCAATGACGTTACGTAAGTTTGTCTGCGCCAATTTTGTTATAGCCATAACGAAATTAGCAACGTTGTAGATCAATCTTTGTGGATCTGTTGGTTCATAGTAAATAACGGCATCTACAGTGACAGTTACGTTGTCTTTGGTGATGACCTCTTGCGGGGGAACATCAACAACTCGTTCCCGCATATCTACCTTGGTAACAGATTGGATGATTGGAATAACGAACTTTAATCCGGGATCATAAGTTGACTTATAGCGACCTAACTGCTCAACAACGCCCTTTTGGTAAGGGCGAATAATTTTGATTCCGACAGCCATCCATATAAACAAGAAAGCTGCAATTACGACTAAAACGATTATTCCTGCATCCATAATAAATTTCTCCTTAACTAAATATTATTCTTCAATTGGTATGACTACTGCTCGAGTTCCCTGTATTTCAACTACTTCTATTTTGGTTCCTTCTTGAAGAGTTTCTCCGTCAGGGGTTTCTGCAGCCCAACTTTCACGGCCAATTCGTACGGTTCCAAGAACGTCAGCGCCAGATTCAATCACACTTGTGACAACACCTGTTTCTCCAATTAGGCGTGAAGATCCCACCCCAATCGGATTCTTTCCTTCATTGAGTCTCCTAACCACTGGTCGGAGAATGGCAAATAACGCTGCAGAAACAAAAATGAAACCGATCCATTGAAATGCGTCACTTAAGCCGACAAAAGCAAAAATTGCAGCAACAACTGCACCGCCGGCAAAAGGCAACATAAAGACACCACCAGCGACAATTACTTCACCAAGTAAAAATACACCAGCTGTTCCCAGCCAAATCCAGCGCCAGAGTTCAGGTTCCATATCTATATCTTACTACTGCTTTGAAGATTCTTTCCATCAGGTCATCTGTTTTGGTGATCTGGGGCGCTACTGTTTCAAGCCATGCCTGAAAAATCATTACGTCTATTAACTGTCCACGCACATCCAGATGACGAAGCGTCTAAAGGGGCTTCCACGGTTGCCCGCTATCACGCTGAAGGCGTTTATTCTGTTTTAGTTTGCTGCACTGGAGGAGAGGCAGGTGATATCTTGAATCCTGAGCTTCAAAGTCCAGAAATTGAAGAAAATCTTCCTCAAGTCCGAGCAAAAGAGCTAGCTGTTTCTGCAGAAATTATTGGATATGACCAGGTAACTATGTTGGGGTATCGAGATTCGGGAATGCCAGAAAGTGAACATAACGCTAATCCAAAGGCGTTCATGAACGCTCCCTTTGATGAAGCAGTTGAAAAACTTGTAGCAATTATCCGCGAGGAGAAACCTCACGTAATAATTACTTATCCTGATGAACGAAAAGGGTATAACCATCCAGACCATCTAAGGGTTCATGACATTTCTCTTCCCGCTTTTGAAGCCGCAGGTGTGGCCGCCAAATACCTGGATGCGGGCGAACCTTGGCAACCGCTAAAACTATATGAAACTGTATGGGCTCGTGCTCGAATGGAAGGTTTGCATAAGAAATTTTTAGAACTAGGTCTTGAATCTCCTTACGATGAGTCTTGGTTTAAAAGAAGATCTCAAGATCATCGAATCACAACTCGAATTGACATTTCTGACTGGTGGGATATTCGCGGGAAAGCGTTACGGGCCCATGCAACACAAGTGGATCCAAACTCGCCTTTCTGGTTCGGCCTTCCAGATGAACATGCCCGTACAGTTCATCCATTTGATGATTATGTTTTAGTTCGGTCACTTGTTGGAGAAATTCAAGAAGGGATCTTCGAAGAAGACCTATTTAAGGGCGTTAAAGCCTGATTTAAGGAGACAAATGTCGGTATTTCTTTCCGAAGAATGGTTAGAGGAATTTAGGAAATCCATTTCAGACCTGCCTAAACAGAAAGGCGTAGGTGGCAAAGTCAAGTTCGTAATTACGTCATCTCCATTAGGGAAAGTTCAGTTTTGTTTGGACGTGTCTGAAGGTCAAGTCACAAAATTAGTTGCCGGGCCTGACAAAGAGAATGATGTCACTGCTACTTTCAAATATCCAGACGCTAAAAGTTGGTTCAAAGGAGAGTTAGACACTGATCTTGCATACATGAATGGACAGTGCAAATTCGAAGACGACTACACCTGTTTCATGTACCGGCTAAGACCACTTTTTTCAAGTGAAGCTTGGAGTCACAACTTAGAAATACTACTTGCGAGCACTCAATTTGAGTAATTCTCCAACTTCTCAATCTGCCGCCACACGCACTGATTCTTTATGAATTATTTCAAGGCTTGATACACGCTCGTTGTCAGCTCACGACGAATTGGGTAATAACTTGAAGGCATAAATTGAGTCATGAAGATACAACTAATTTTCTCAACAGGATCAACCCAGAACCTAGTACTTGCAGCACCACCCCAAGCGAATTCCCCAATAGTTCCAAGTCCTGCATTTGCTGCAGGGTCCATTAGGACAGAAAACCCTAACCCAAATCCCATCCCTGCTAACGCGGTCTCTGAAAAAGTTGATCGACCTACTTCATTCAGCAACTTCCCTCCAGGCAGATGATTCATGGTCATTAGTTCAAGAGTTCGGCGTCCGATTATCTGATTTCCGTCAGCAACTCCCTTATTTGAAAGCATGTCTACGAATCTCTGATAGTCGTCTGTGGTGGAGACAAGACCACCACCGCCCGATAAAAAAAGACGTTCTTTCTGGTACGGACTATTTTGAGCAGGATCAGTAACCTCAAGAGCTCCACTTTCATTAAGAATGTACGTGGAAGTAAACCGGTGAATTTTGTCTTCAGGTACGAGAAATCCAGTATCTATCATTCCTAACGGACTAAAGATGTTTTCTTCTAGGTAGTCGTCAAAGTTGCAATCTCCAATTACCTCGATGAGTCGACCACAAACATCTGT
>CATISD010000043.1 GCA_949538625.1 Acidimicrobiales bacterium AG-410-I20 | reverse complement strand
CAGTAATTAAGAAATTTCGAATTTCGCCAATCGTGTCAAGAAACCCGTCAGTTAAAACTTCTGTAGAACTCAAAGCTGCTGCCGCAATAAACCCCAAAATAAAAATTGGTATTGGGAATATCTTTCGTTGATCTTTTGTAATCGTTTTCTTGCTATTTAATGAAATGAAAAGAAGCATTGGAGCTAACAATAAAATTCGACATATTTTTACAACCACAGCAGCATCGAGAGCGCTTTCGCCCGCAGTAGAGGCAGCTGCTACGACTTGACTCGTGTCATGTACGGATAACCCAATCCACCACCCCAATGTGTTCATTTCAAAATCAAAAACTGGTTGAAGAATTGAAAAAAGAAGAATCGAAATAGATCCAAAAATTGTTACCAATCCGACTGCATAGCCAGTTTCTTTGTCATCCGCTCCACTCAGCGGCTTTACTGCTGCAATAGCTGATATTCCACATATTGGAAAACCTGCTGCTACTAGAAGAGTAAGAGGCTCAGAAACAGAAATCTTTTTCCCTACCCAGATGATTAAAGAAAACGAGATTGCTACAACACAAATAATTATGAGAATTCCAGCGAGGCTTCCGATTTTTGAGATTTCAGAAAAAGCGAGTCTAAACCCCAGTAAAGAGATACCTATTTTTAGTAGTTGGCTAGAAGAAAAATCCAAAGATGGTCTTATCCAAGTGCCAGTAAATCCAGTGTTCACAAAAACTATCCCTATTAATAGAGCGATCACTGCAGCAGATAAAGTGTCATTTAGTAGTTCTAATTGAGCAAGTTGCCTAGCCAAGAAACTAATTCCGATTATGAACAACAATCCATAAATATTCTCTTTAAGCCATGCCCATTGATTGTGAAAAAAAGGTCGCCTAAATCTTTGAGAAATTTTTAAAAAATAATTCAAAAGGTTACTTTCGTCAGTCATATATTTTTAAATCAGTGCAGGCCAAGGAGAAAAATTCTGCACTGACCAGTTTTAATGGCGGAAGGTATGGGATTTGAACCCATGGTGACCCGGAGGCCACAACGGCTTTCGAGGCCGCCCCATTCGTCCGCTCTGGCAACCTTCCATAAACGAGGTTAGCCATCAGCACAGTTTTGACCACCTATCTATGCTCAGAGAAAAATTTTGCTAATAGCTCTGAACTTTCTTCTGCGAGCACTCCACCAACAACAGGAAATTCATAATTAAGTCGTGGATCAGAACCAACATGTATTAAAGAGCCCAACGCACCAGCATCCATACTTGCCGCGCCATACACGACCTTGCCGATACGAGCAGCCCAAGCTGCTCCTGCACACATTGGGCAGGGTTCAAGAGTTACAAATAAGGTTGCCTCAGTGAGTCGCCAATCACCAATGGCTTTTGATGCGTCTTGAAGCGCCAGTATCTCTGCATGAGCTGTTGGATCATGATCAGATTCTCTTTGGTTGTGTCTTCTGGCAATTATTTCGTCATTAACTACAACTACCGCCCCTACAGGAACTTCTCCCTTAGAGGCCGCTATTTGAGCTTCTTCAAGAGCGGCATGCATTATTTTTATATCATCCACACTCTGACAATACGTTAATTTGACTTAAATTTCCTGTTCTCGAGCGTGACGGCCAGGCGATCTGCGGCACTCTAAAGACTCCGCTGAGAGCTGCTGCCTTCCGGCCCTGACTCGGTTCACGGGCTTCAGTCGCACAGGACCCAGCCGCCACACTCCAAAACAGGTCTTGAATAACGATACCCTTGAACGCTAGTTCTT
>CATISD010000042.1 GCA_949538625.1 Acidimicrobiales bacterium AG-410-I20 | reverse complement strand
GTAATCCTGGAGCGACTGGGCTGTCAGGAGACCAAATAAAAGGCTTAGTTATATCAGGACTCTCACAAGGAGTTTTCTACGGATTAATTGCTTTGGGCTACTCAATGGTTTATGGCGTACTCGGTTTCATTAACTTCGCACACGGCGAAGTGTTTATGGTCAGTGCATATACGGGCTACATAGCAGCGAATAAATTTTCGGCGAACGGCATGTGGGAAAGTAATTTTGCTCTTTGCTTACTAATAGTTCTTCTTCTAGCTGTAATGGTTTCTACAGTAACTGCTGTTTTGACAGAGCGGATTGCTTATCGTCCTCTTCGTAACTCTCCTCGGCTCATACCGCTAATCACTTCAATTGGTGTTTCGTTTGTTCTTCAAAATGCTGTACTTGGGATTTTCGGTCCTGGAACTCAGGGTTATCCGCAACTGCCTGAATGGCTAGCAAAACAAAGATCGATACTTACCTTTGAAATATCTGGAATAAAAATTCTTGTCTTCTTAGTAACCATAGTTTCAATGACGGCACTCTGGTATTTAGTTGAACGTACAAAAACCGGTAAGGCAATGAGGGCGGTAGCAGAGGACAAAGAAATTGCTTCCTTGATGGGAATCAACGTAAATCGAATTATTGTCACAACTTTCGCTGTGGGTGGAGCAATGGCAGGAGTTGCAGGAGTAATGTTTGGGCTCTTGTTCCGTGCCGTCAATCCTATGACAGGGTTCCTTCCGGGCATTAAAGCGTTCACTGCCGCAGTTGTGGGAGGTATAGGTAATCTTGGCGGAGCGATGTCTGGAGGCCTTGCACTCGGGTCCGCAGAATCAATCGCTCCACAATTAATTCTTGAACCCCTTGGAGTTCCAGGCGTCACGCAATTAAAGGACGCTGTAGCCTTCACTGTCCTAGTTATGGTTCTTTTATTCAAACCATCTGGGTTATTTGGTGAGCGTCTCTCACAGGAGGACAGGGCATGACAACTTTGCCTTCCTCTTTACTTCTGGACTGGAAACGAATTTTTAAATGGGGGTCAATCTGCGCTGCCGCACTCCTATTTGTCTCCTTAGTTGGGATGCCTATAAAGCTTGATCCAAAAAGCATTATCAGTCCTTTATTGAGTCTCGGCTATGTTTCTTTGCTCTGGTTGCCTCTCGTCTTTGGTTATATCGCTTCATCACGTGTAGTGCTTGAAGGTGTAGAAACATTAAAACCAGGACTTCCAGACTTACTTACTGGTGTTTTAACTGGAGCTATCGGCGGAGCTGGACTTACGTTGTTGATGTTAGGGATAGAAAACTTTGACATTCGAGATCCCCTAATTAACTGGAGCCCACAACTTCATGAAGTTCTTGCTTTCGGGGCTCGAGATCTAAATTCGGCAGTATGGATCGGCATCGGTGGAGCACTTGGTCTCGTAGGGGCGGGTTTGAATGTAATACCTGAAAGTCTTCGACGAGGGGCTTCTTATGGGTTTTTTACAGTTCTCGCCTTAGCTATTTTTGAACCAGCATTAGATGATATGTCTGAAGGTTTCCGCCTTGAGTGGCTAATCGAACTTCTTTTTGAAAAGCGTGGAGGTTTAAAGCTCTGGCCAGCAATTATTTTAGCTGTCTTAATCGGACTGATTTCAGTCATCTCTAAAGGCAAAGTGAAGAAGGCTGTGACTCAATACCGAGAACAAGAGAAATCGCAGAAGAAACAAACTTCTGTGGTGCTCTTCTTGATTGTTGCAGTGTTGGGGATCGTTCTTCCAATATTCATGGGAACCTATGTCAACTCTCTACTCGCAAATGTCGGCATCTTCCTACTTCTGGCTCTTGGCCTCAACATTGTTGTAGGGCTTGCTGGAATACTTGATCTTGGTTATGTCGCGTTTTTCGCAGTAGGAGCGTACACCACTGCAGTTCTAACTTCGGAGCTATCACCATTCTTTGCTCCGGGAATGACTTGGGTTCTTTCGCTGGTGTTTGTCGTTATCCTTGCTGCTTTGACGGGGCTAATTATTGGAGCGCCGGTGATTCGCATGCGAGGAGATTATCTCGCCATTGTGACATTAGGTTTTGGTGAGATTATTCGTTTACTCTTTCTGTCAGATTTCCTCAAGCCTTATTTTGGCGGGGCACAAGGAATTCTTGGTGTTCCAGGAATCGATCTAGGTTTTGTTTACATCTCGGGGACAGACACTAGAGGCATCTTCTACTTAGTTCTCTTCTTCTGTGGCCTTGCGGTTTACGTGTCTTGGCGTTTGCAGGCTTCGCGACTCGGACGTTCATGGATGGCGATTAGGGAAGATGAACAAGTAGCCGAAGCTATGGGGATCAATACCGTCAACTCGAAACTTATGGCTTTCGTCGTCGGGGCGGTTTT
>CATISD010000041.1 GCA_949538625.1 Acidimicrobiales bacterium AG-410-I20 | reverse complement strand
GGAGAATTACCTAAACAACTCGCAGCACTCATGCTGACAAACATTAACGTTCAAGAACTAACGGTAGAAGCCGTATTAAAAGGAGATAGAAACCATATTTATCATGCAGCTATGTTTGATCCGCATACCTCAACTGAATTATCTCTTGAAAAAATTTGGGACCTTGTAGATGAACTACTAGAAGCCCATGGGGACATGATCCCAGACGTGTTAAAAAATTAGTTTCTCTCTAAATAAGTTGTGGCTTGAGAATGAGCTACGTCCACTAAATTTCCTAGGGCAACACTCATATCAATAATATGTAAACCCCATTCGGGAGTGAACCGACCTCCCACGTCATCTGTACGAGGGTCGGTATCGTCGGAAAGAATTTCAACAGATAGATAACTAAATGTTCCGTCATTAATGCATTCACCTAAAATAAAGTCAGGATAAGTTATCCAAGGTGTTGTCACTTCTGTAGTTGATTCAGGTGATAAAAGCTTCTGACCACTGGAAGGAAAAAAAGGATTAAGCATTGCTTTTCCTTCTTCACTAAAACTTGCTGGATTAGTGCAAAGCCCGGCTGCACCATTTCTGTCTCGTCCAAAATATGAGTTATATGGTGGAGGGTTATCTTCATCAAATGTTACATATGCAAGCACACACCCAGTTTCGTTCTGTCTTTCACATGCAGGAATATTCTTAAAGTCATTGCCTGCTGCAGCAATTGACCCACCAATAAGGTGAGCAGAAATTAATTGATCATGCAGTACAGGGTTTGTATCGATTTCCTCAATAAGTAAACGCCGTAACATTGACGTACCTTGAGAATGGCCGATCAAAATAAACCCTCGTCCATTATTTTCTGTCGCAATGTAATGTTTGAAAGCATCAACAACATCCGCATAGGCGATTTCGTAAGTACTTACTCCCTCAGGGACAGTAATAAGTCCTAAAAGAGAAGGGATAGTGTTTTGCCGATATATCGGTGCATAAACGTTACAAACTTCGCTATAGCGGGATGCTTGAGCCCAAACGGTATAAATTTCTTGTGATTCATCAGGGATCAGATCACTATTTGGGGTTCTATCTCCGCTTGTCGTTGGGTAAACATAAAAACAGTCAACGTCAGGGTCTACAGCTTTTTCAAAAGGAATTGTCTCAAGTGTCCCATCAGCATAAATAGCGGTAGCAGTTTGATCACGAGCACAAACATCCTCTACTTTTTCTGGCCAACACAACCAAACCTCTTCATCACTGTATAAATCACTTATATATCCGCCATAAGGAACAACTGGCGCCATGGTGGTTGGGGTTTGAGTGGTTGATGGCGCACCGGTGGTAGTTACTGCTTCAGTTGTTGTTGGTGTAGCGGAGGTGGTTGGCAGTTGAGTTGTGGTTGAAATACTTTCTTCACTGGAATTATTTGAACAACTTAAAAGGATCAATAAACATGCGCTAAAAAAAGAAATGAAAATCTTTCTTTTCATGATTTACGTAATTGGTTACGCAAATCTGTCAACCAATCATCAGCTTTTTGTGAGGCGGCCGAAACCGCATTACGAATATTTTTATCCTGATCGCCGCTGCTCCCTGAATCAGTTGGGTAGGAACCTAAAAACTTAACTTGTCCATGCTTGGTTTGTAATACCCGAAGACAATCAGCGACTAGTTCATCTGCAATATGGCCTTCAATATCAATTAAAAAACAGTAATCACCAAGAGCTTGTTTTGTTGGTCGAGATTCAAGACGAGTCAAATTAATAGTTCTTGCAGCAAATTCTTGCAAAATTCCCAGCAAACTTCCTGGACGATCGGCGCGCTGAAAAATAATTAGCGAAGTTTTATCATGACCCGTAGGAGCAGGAATGCCTTCTTTAGCTACTAGAACAAACCTTGTTTGATTCTCTGGGTGGTCTTCAATATCTTCAGCGAGAATAGTTAGGCCATAAACTTCTGCAGCCCGAGCAGAACCAATAGTTGCAATATTTGAAGCTCCACTATCAGCCAATTGCTGTGCTGCTTCGGCTGTTGAATTTGCGGCGCGGTTAACAGCATTCGGTAAATTCTCTTCTAACCATTGCCGGCATTGAGCAGTCGCATGAGGGAAAGAGATCACCTCTTCAATATTTTCTAGTCCAACATTAGAATTAACTAAAAGGTTCATTTGAACTGAGATAACTACCTCTCGTTGAATAAGAACATCGGTTTCAAACGTAAGTGTGTCTTGAGTGATATTTACACTGCCTTCAATTGAATTTTCTATTGCGACGAAACCAAGATCAGACCTACCATCAGAAACACGATGTAATACTTCAGGAATTGACGGTAAAGGATTTAAATCGCAAATCGACAAATCTTTTTGGGTAAGCAAAGCCTGATCGGTAAAAGTACCGAGCGGTCCAAGAAATGAAAGAACTGTTGTGGCGGAGGGTGTGTTATTACTCACAATAGGTAAGGATAGTGCTGTGGACGCTAACGAACTTAAAAATTTAATAAACGATGTTGCTTCAGGAAAAATTAAACCTGATTTAGCGGTGCGTCAATTACAAAATCTTCCTTTTGCAGATATTGGGACCGCGCGTATTGATCATCATCGAGCGTTACGTCAAGGGCTTCCAGAAGCAATATATGGACCAGGAAAAACTCCTGAAGATGTTTCACTAATTGTCAATGAACTACTTACAAATGGCAGTGGGCCTGTTGTATTAACTCGAGCAAATAAAGAACAAATTTCTGCGGCGCTATCCGTCAATTCAAATGGAACAGTAATTAATGAGACAGTTGTATGGAGGCCTCAACCAATCCGAGAAGAAAATATTGTTGTTGCTACCGCTGGAACTGCAGATTTGCCTATTGCTGACGAATGTGTAGCTGTTTTATGGGCACATGGAATAGAAGCGAACCGATTAGTAGATGTAGGAGTAGCTGGAATCCACCGCTTACTCGCAGACCTTGACACTCTTTATAACGCTGATGCTGTAGTTGTTGTAGCGGGAATGGAAGGAGCTCTCGCAAGTGTTATCGGGGGATTAACTTCTGTTCCTGTAATTGCAGTTCCAACCAGCGTTGGTTATGGGGCCTCACTAGATGGAGTCACTGCGCTACTTGGAATGTTGGCATCCTGTGCTTCAGGGATCACCGTGACAGGTATTGATAATGGTTTCGGTGCCGCATGCGCTGTGCTCCGCCAGATCGGAGCAGTTGACAAATGATACGTAAAGCATGGTTTCACTGCTTTTCAGGAATCGCTGGAGATATGGCTTTCGGAGCTCTTATTGATGCCGGGGCAGATCATAAAGAGGTTGTCTCTATGTTGAACAAACTTGAACTTTCTGATTGGACAATTAATTTCGAAAAAGTTCTTCGCTGCGGTCAATCAGGAACCAAAGTGAACGTGATTACTAATGAAACAGAAACTCACCGAACAGCTAGCGAAATAACCGACCTCATAAAAAAAGCAGAACTGCCTGAACGGGTAACAAAACGAGCTCTTGACACTTTTGAAATTCTTGCAGTAGCAGAAGGGCAATTACATAACATGGATCCTGCAGATGTGCATTTTCATGAAGTAGGAGCAATTGACAGCATCATTGACATAGTTGGTACTTGTGCTGCTTTAGAAATACTTAAAGTCGATGAAGTTTGGTCATCACCAGTAACCACTGGAATAGGAACAACACAAGCCGCCCATGGCGAGATCCCAATACCTGCACCTGCCACCGTCAAACTACTTCAAGGAGCACCAGTACAAGGGTCAAACATTCCCTTTGAGCTCACTACACCAACTGGAGCAGCGTTGCTTGCCGCAATGGCAGTGGGATGGGGTCAAATGCCTTCCATGACAATAGAAAGCACTGGTTTCGGGGCCGGTGAACGTGATTTAGATGGGCAACCAAATTTAACTCAGGTAGTTATCGGTGAAACTGCTGAAGCAACTAAACCAGGACAACCAGTTTCTCTACTTGAAGTAAATGTTGATGACGCCACAGGAGAAACGCTCGCTCACGCTATTGCGTGCTGTCTTGAAGAAGGCGCACATGATGCTTGGATTACTCCAATCGTTATGAAAAAAGGTCGACCCGCACATACAGTTAGTGTTCTTTGCTCTGAAGAGCAAATAGAAAAAATTTCTAAAGTTTTAACTTTAGAAACCGGTTCGTTAGGTGTGCGTAGCCAAACTCTTCAACGCTGGCCTGCTGCTCGTAATTTTCAAACCGTTGAGATAGAAGGGCATATTATTGGAGTGAAAGTAACATCGGGAAGAGCAAAAATTGAACATGATGATGCTGTACGTGCAGCTCAAGCATTAGGCATCCCGTTAAGAGAAATTTTGTCGCGGGCAGAGGAAGCATGGCGTCATGAATAATCAAAAAGATCGTTTATATTTTCGGCAACTTCTTTCTGGATATGACTTTGGACAAAATAATCAAATTGCACAACAAATGATTAACTTTGTTTATTTCATCGGCGACCGAGAAACCGGCGAAGCAGTAATTGTTGATCCTGCATATGACATAAATGGTTTACTTGAAATCCTCGAAAAAGACGGGATGAAATGTACAGGTGTGCTCGCAACCCACTATCACCCAGATCATGTTGGGGGTTCCATGATGGGATACAACATTGATGGAGTAAAAGAGCTACTTGAGCATGCCTCTGTCCCAATTCATGCTCAACAACACGAAGCTGAATTTATTCAAAAAGTAACTGGCATCGGCCAAAATGAAATAGTTACTCATCAAGGCAGCGAAGTCATATCAGTTGGAGAAATTGATATTGAACTTATTCATACACCAGGACATACCCCAGGCAGCCAATGTTTTCTTGTTGAAAATTGTTTAATCGCCGGTGACACCCTTTTTCTTGAAGGATGTGGAAGAACAGATCTACCAGGCGGTGACCCTGCAGCTTTATATGAAAGCCTCACTCACCGCCTTGGAAAAGTTCCTGATGACGCGATTTTATTCCCAGGCCATCGGTACTCTCACTCTCCATTTGCTTCTATGGGTGAAACACGAACATCAAATTATGTGTTTCTTCCTAAATCAGAAGAACAATGGCTCGCAATGTTTGGACACTAGAAATTTTGAAAGGCCTTTATGTTTAATGCATTAGTAGTTAGTAAAGACGATGAAGAATTCACCGCTGAAGTTAAACAACTACAGGAGAGTGATTTGCCTGAAGGTGATGTACTTATTGATGTTGAATACTCCACAATTAACTATAAAGATGGACTCGCGGTAACAAATTCTTCACCAATTGTAAGAAATTGGCCAATGGTACCTGGCATTGATTTAGCAGGCACAGTAGCTGAATCATCAAATCCAGATGTAACCGTTGGAGAAAAAGTTTTAGTAAATGGCTGGGGAATTGGAGAAGAAACCTTTGGAGGATTTTCACAACGAGCCCGTGTTCAAGGAGCGTGGACAATCCCAGTACCTAAAAAGTTCACTACTGCACAAACCATGGCAATAGGAACAGCTGGGTATACCTCGATGCTTAGCGTTCTCGCGATTGAAGAACATGGGGTTACGCCTGAATCAGGACCGATTCTTGTGACTGGTGCTTCAGGTGGAGTTGGAAGTATTGCCATCGCTTTACTTTCAGCCCAAGGATATGAAGTGCATGCTTCCACTGGACGCATTGAAGAAGCAGAGTACTTAACTTCTCTTGGAGCTTCAACAATTATTGATCGTCAAGAACTATCAGAACAATCAAACCGTCCATTAATGAGTACACGCTGGGCTGGAGCTATTGATGCTGTAGGTAGCCATACATTGGCTAATGTTTTAGCCACTATTAAACCTTTCGGCTGCGTCGCTGCTTGCGGACTGGCACAAGGCATGGACTTATCTACTTCTGTAGCTCCATTTATCTTAAGAGGAGTCGCACTTAAAGGAATATTTTCAGTGATGGTTCCACGCCCTCAACGCTTAAAAGCATGGGATCGTTTAGCTTCTGATCTTGATCCCAAACTCTTAGAAACAATGACAACAACTTTTGGACTAAATGACATATTTACTCTTTCTCCTGAGATTTTGGACGGAAAAATAAGAGGACGAACTGTCATTGATGTCAATGCATAAGATTTAACATGAGCGACGGACCAGTAAACGACGCTACACCTGATATGGATAAGAGAACTTTTCTAATAGCCGCGGGACGTGACCGCAGTAGTGGCGCACCATTAAACAGTCCTCCGATGCCAGCTTCGAATTTTTATCTTCCGCACGAACGTGTTTACTCACGATCTGAGCAAACAGAAACAGTGAATCGGCTTGAAGAACTTGTAGGCGGAATCGAAGGCGGCAATGCACTCATGTTCGGCTCAGGTATGGCTGCCGCTGCTGCAGTTCTTCATCGTTTACCGGTTGGTTCAACACTCGCCCTTCCGACGGATCCGTATCACGGTGTAAATGGTCTTGCTGAAGAGGGCGAAACCCAGGGTCGATGGAGAATTTGGCGTATCCACCCAAATGACACCGATACATGGGTTGACGCGTGCGCTACCGCTGATCTCGTTTGGATTGAGACCCCAGCGAATCCACTCATTGATATCACTGATTTACTGACGGTGTGTGCTGCTCCACGTCGTGAAGGAACGATTGTCGCTGTTGATAGCACGTTTGCTACACCGATATGCCAACTACCACTCGATCTCGGTGCGGATATTGTGATGCATTCAGCGACAAAATTCCTAGGCGGGCATTCAGATCTCCTAGCTGGGGCCTTAATTGTTCGTGACGACGACCTTCATGAAGAACTTCATCATCGACGTTTACTTAATGGCGGCGTGATTGGTTCGTTTGAAGCATTCCTGACGCTACGCGGCATGCGAACCCTCCACTTACGTATGGAGCGTGCACTTGAAAACACGGAACAACTAGCACATCGCCTCAAGACCCATCCCAACGTCGCTAAGGTTCGGTACCCCGGGTTACAAGATGACCCGAACAATGCGATCGCCTCAACTTTTATGAACGGATACGGGGCAGTTCTTAGCTTCGAAACCACTGATGATGGTGCTCAGGCCACACGAGCCTGTGAAGCTATTAAAGTCATCCACCACGCCACAAGTCTCGGTGGTGTAGAAACCACCATGGAACGCCGTTTCGTGATCCCCGGTCAAGAGAACATTCCGCCGTCACTAATACGTATGAGTGTTGGCTGCGAGGAATTTGACGACCTTTGGGCTGACCTAGATGCTGCTCTTCGTTCTTGACCGAAGGTTTGTAATCAGGCATTTCGAGTTATTTTGATGTGCGCGAGGAGGGACTTGAACCCTCACGTCCAAATAGGACACAGGAACCTGAATCCTGCGCGTCTGCCAATTCCGCCACCCGCGCGAGTAGTAGGTTAAAAAGCGTATCGCCTACACGGCAGACAAAGATATACATGAAGCACCCACGTTGATAAAGAACAGCGAGTAATGTCAGATACCTATGGCAAAAAATAAGATAGAAAACCGTCTTGAACTAATAGTTGAAGGATTTTTTGCTCGGGTATTTAAAAGTGGTTTACGGCCAATAGAAATTGGCAAACGTATTCTTCGAACAATTGATTCAAATCGAACAGTTGCTATAGATGGACAATTGATAGCGCCAAATCATTTCATCATTCAGTTAAGCCCCGAGGACAACAAAAATTTTTTAGAAATTCAAAAAACACTAAAAAATGATTTAACAAAATCAGTTAGAGAATATTGCAAAAAAGAGTCTTATCATTTTCTTGGAAAAATACATATTGAATTTGAAACTGACTCCAACCGCCCAATCGGTACTTTTGAAATACAGGCCACATTAAAAGAAGATAAAGAAAATTTTACTGAATGTTTAAAAGATGACTTAGGTGGAATTACTTACTTGCTTGGTCAGATAACTACGCTTGGAAGGCATTCTGATTCAGATATTGTTCTGCATGAAAAAGCAGCAAGTAGATATCACGCAGAAATACATCGGCGGGATGATGGAATTTTTTTTGTTGACAAAGAATCAACAAATGGAACGCATATAAATAGTCAACGAATTTCCGAACATAAATTAAACAATGGTGATGAAATACGTATTGGCAAAACAACTTTTCTTTTTATGAGCTATGAATGACGAACTATTAACGATTCTTCGACTTTGTTTATTAGGTCTTTGTTACTTGTTTTTCTTTCGAGTGCTCCGTGCAGTATGGGTAGAAACACGGGAAGATAAAAAAAGTATTTTTAAAGGAAAAAAGAATCTTGACCTTAAAAAACAGTTAGTCGTTACGAATTCAAATACAGGATTTACACGCAATTATGAAATTGCAGGAGAGATAACTATCGGAAGAGCAGAAGGCTGCACGATAACAATTGATGATGATTTTGTGTCACAATCACACGCACGAGTATTTGAGAGAGTTGACGAAATTATGGTTGAAGATCTTGGGTCTACTAACGGAACCTACTTAAATAAACAAAGAGTTTCTGCTCCTACCGTGATGAAAATAGGCGATTGGTTGCAACTAGGTGACACCGTTATGGAATTGAAATGAAGAAGCAAGTTAGTTCTTTAGAAGAAATAACTATTTCTTGTGGAGCTTCAACACACGTAGGAAAAGTCCGTAAAAATAATCAGGATTCTTTTGGATTTAACGACTATTTATTTGTAGTAGCTGATGGTATGGGAGGCCATCTTGGTGGAGAAGTAGCGTCAGATTTAGCAGTAAAGACGCTCATTAATGGCTTTGAATCTTCTGGAAAATTAAAACGGAAAAAGATAAAGCGAAATCAATCCGGTTTGCTTGATGCAGTAGAGCGAGCGAACCATCAAATTATTCAAAATGCTGCAGAGGATTCTTCTCTAAAAGGAATGGGCACCACTCTCTGTGCAGTAATGCTTGGGATTAACGAAATTGAAACCCCTACTTTTGTAATTGCAAACATTGGAGACAGTAGGGTCTACAAATTTTCAGACAAAAATCTACAACAAGTAACTGAGGATCACAGCCTTGTTGCTGATTTAGTTCGCGCTGGCGAATTGACCGCAGAAGAAGCCGCTCGACACCCTCAACGAAATGTTCTTACTCGAGCTCTCGGGATTGACGCTGCTTCCAAAACTGATATTTATGAACTCGCCATAAATGATCACGACAAATATTTGTTGTGTAGCGATGGGTTATTCAATGAATTGAGTGAGATAAGAATTACCGAAATACTTACTGAAATTTCCGACTCTCAAATTGCTGCAGAAATGTTAGTTAATGAAGCAGTAGAAGCAGGAGGACATGACAACGTCACTGCAATGGTGCTTATCGTTCAGTCAGCATTTTCAAATAAGAATGAGTCAATAAAAACTAAATCAAATTCAACTATAAAAATAAAGAAAAAAAATGGAGTCAAGAAAGTTAATTGGCGTGTAACCGGATTTTTCTTAACGTTGTTTGCGCTTATAGGAATAGGAATCGGATCGATGTGGATTTACGCCCACCGAGGCTGGTATGTGGGCGCACATGAGGAAAGAGTTGAGATTTTTGAAGGACGACCGGAAGGTCTTCTTTGGTTTGAACCACGTATTCTTGGTATTGACGGTCCTCCTTTATCTGCTCTTCGAGAACTTGATCAAAGTCTTGTATTAGAAGTTATTGAAGTCAGTTCACGTCAAGAAGCTGAAGATGTAGTTAGCCGTTTGGAACAACGATCAAACGAATGAAAAGTAAACAAGCGCAGTATCGTCGTCGCACGGAACTTGGATTAATTGTTTTTGGAACTTGTGTAATCGCTCTTCTCTACGTGTTAGCTGGATTTGGTAAATCTGCATCAGTTCCGGCTGATCTGGTCCCATTTTTCATAGTTGTGCTTGGTTTAGGGGTTCTAACCCATCTAGCAGTTAGAAAGTTTGCTCCGTATGCTGATCCGATTATTTTGCCTCTAGTTATTTTCCTTAATGGCCTCGGACAAGTATTTATTAGCAGGCTTTCTCATGAAAAAGGAATAGCTGATGAGTTACCTGCTTTGCAGTCAACTTGGACCGCAATTGGTGTCGCTGCCTTTATTTTAGTTCTCGTTTTCGTAAGAAATTCTCATGTTTTAAAGACTTATCGATACACATTTGGATTTATTGGAATATTCCTTCTAATACTTCCTTTGCTGCCAATTGTCGGTCGAGAAATAAATGGATCTCGTATATGGGCATCATTTGGTCCAATAAATTTACAACCAGGCGAATTTGCTCGACTCGCATTGACAATATTTTTAGCCTCGTATCTTGTGGAAAAAAGTGAGCTGCTTCAAATTGGTGTGCGAAAAGTTTTTAAATTTGAATTCCCCTCTTGGCGTCATCTCTCTCCGGTACTACTTGCCTGGGGAATAGCGATGCTAGTGCTAGCTGCAGAAAAAGACTTCGGGTCAAGCCTCCTTTATTTTGCATTATTCACAGTGATGCTTTGGGCAGCCACTCAACGCTTTTCCTATCTATTAATTAGTTTTGGTTTATTTTTCGGTGGTGCATTAATTTCCTGGAAAATCTTTGACCATATACAAGCACGAGTATCTGTATGGAATGACCCATGGGAATTCCGTTCTGGATCTGGCTATCAATTAGTTGAAGCAGCACTTGCAATGGCTAATGGTGGTTTAACTGGAACGGGGCTTGGTAACGGAGAACCGAATCGTATCCCAGAAGTTGAAACCGATTTTATATTTGCCGCTATAGGAGAGGAAATGGGGCTCTTAGGAACCGTATTAATCCTTTCTTCTTTTTTATTTATTATTGGTTCAGGATTAAGAATTGCCATCAGATCACATGACGCTTTCGACAAGCTTCTTGCAGTAGGCCTTACAACATTAATTGGATTGCAGGGTTTAGTAATTATGGGTGGGATTGTTCGGCTTTTACCCTTAACAGGCGTAACCCTTCCTTTTGTTTCGTATGGCGGATCTTCTCTTTTAGCCAACTACATGCTGGTAGCACTACTTTTAAGATTGAGCGATCAGGCAACAACTTCAACACTTGAAGACAAAAATACTGATGAAACAGGTGTTTCATGAATAAAAGTATTCGGCGGTTAGCTACAACTTTTCTTGTCTTATACGGCTTACTTTTTATACAAGTAAATCGAGCCCAAACATACGATGCAGCACGGCTCATAGCTGATTCAGCAAACACTAGAACAGCGGTTGAAGCATTTGACGTTTCTCGTGGACATATTGCAACAAGCGATGGAATAGTCATTGCTAGTTCAAAACTCAATGATCCTTCAGAACAATTTCGCTATACAAGGGAATACCCCCATGGTGCTCTCTATGCACATATCACGGGCTATATATCATTTAATTCAGGGGCGACTGGGCTTGAGTTGACTTACAGCGAAGAACTTAGTGGGCGAACAGCAGAACAGCGAGCAGATAATTTGTATGAATTATTTGCCGATGATCCAGAAACTCATGACCTTGTTTTAACCATCCAACACGACTTTCAGCTCGCAGCAGCAAATTCCCTAGGGTCACGTAATGGAGCTGTTGTCTTTTTAGATCCAATAACTGGTGAAGTCCTCACACTTGTTGCCTCACCAACATTTGATCCGAACTTACTTTCATCTACAAATACCGTGAGTGCAAATGATGCACGAACAAATCTATTAAATCAATCAGATGCACCATTGCTTTCACGAGCTTTAAATGAGATATATGCGCCAGGATCTACATTTAAATTAGTAACTGCTGTAGCCGCGATTGAAAAAGCTGAGTTTACGCTAGAGACACCAAATTTAGATGTAACAGATTCTTATATTCCGCCGTTAACTAACCGTCCAATTACAAACTACGGAGGTAGTTCTTGTGGCGGGCCTTTAAATGAGAATTTACGTGTCTCCTGTAATACTGCGTTTGCAGAAATTGGCGCAGAATACATTGGTCCTGACAATTTAATCGAAACAGCTGAAAATTTTGGATTTAATAAAACAATTCCATTTGACATCCCAGTTGCAATTTCATATTTTCCTGAAGATTTTGGCAAAGAACTTTCTTTAATCACGCCGTTTGAAGAAAGCAATATTGAAGTATCCATAGTTGAAGACACCCCACTCCTCGCACAAGCAGCAATTGGCCAGTATGAAGTGGCTGCTACTCCACTCCAAATGTCTCTTGTAGCTTCAGCTATCGCAACTGAAGGCACTGCACCAATTCCAAAGTTAGTTAAAGAAGTACTAAACCATAAAGGAGAAATTGTAAGTAGTTCATCAGATTTAATTTGGCAACAAGTTATGGAGTCATCAACAGCAGAACTTCTTCGCGAGAGTATGCAAGAAATTGTTGAAAGTGGCACTGCTCAGCGGCTAGCGATTGATGGTTTAACTATCGGTGCAAAAACTGGAACAGCTCAACTATCAGCAGGTAATGATGCTACTCATGCTTGGATAGTAGGTTTCGCTGGATCCCCAGACGAACCCCCACTTGTTGCGTTTGCAGTTTTTGTCGAAGCAGATTCTGATATAGGAGAACAAACTGGGGGGCGAACAGCTGCGCCCATAGCACGTGATGTCCTTTTAGAAATTTTTGACCTTAATGACTAAATTCTGTAACCCTGCCTCCAAGGGACTTAATTGTCGCTGTAGAATTCTTTCCTATGTCAGATCAGAAGCCAACTGTCTTTAATGAGCGTTATGAGCTTCACCGGCAAATTGCCCGTGGAGGGATGGCTGAGGTTTATCTTGCGCGCGATCTTTTATTAGATAGACCAGTAGCAGTTAAGGTTTTATTTGACGAGTTTGCTAACGATGCGAGTTTTGTTGAAAGATTCCGACGTGAAGCCAAAGCGGCAGCTAATTTAAATCACCCAAATATTGTCAGTGTTTATGACTGGGGCGAACAGCAAGGAACATATTTCATTGTTATGGAATACGTTGAAGGTCGAAGTCTTGCTGACATTCTTAAAACTGAAGGGCCATTACATCCAGATCGAGCGGCAGAAATCGCAGTTGACGTATCAGCGGCTTTAGGGTTTGCGCATCGAAACGGTCTTATTCATCGGGATATTAAACCCGGAAATGTACTTGTTTCTCCAAATGGACAAATTAAAGTAGCTGATTTCGGTATAGCGACTGCTATGTCACCTGGCCAAAACGAATTAACACAAGCTGGCACAGTAATGGGGACAGCAACTTATTTTTCACCGGAACAAGCTCAAGGCCATCAAATTGATCCGCGAAGCGATCTTTATGCACTCGGGGTTGTCCTATATGAGATGCTTCTTGGCCAACCCCCCTTTGTTGGTGACACGCCGGTAGCAGTTGCGTATCAACACGTACAACAGGCCCCTCCATCGCTAAGAAAATCAGGAGCGCAAGTAGCAGATTCTCTTGAAGCGATAACGATGAAACTTTTAGCAAAAAATCCGGTTAATCGTTATCCAACAGCAGAAGATCTTCGTAGCGACCTCCGTCGTTATTGCGAAGGAGCACACGATTTACGTCCGGCAAACCCCGTAGGTGTTGGAGGAAAGTCATCTGGTAACGCTTTTTCTTCAAATGAAAAATTTGGCACAAATAAAAAGAGACGCAGAGATGATGGATGGTTACGCCTTTCACTTTTTGCAATTAGTTTTGCGGCTTTACTTGGGTTACTGGGCTACCTTGTGATCAACTTTGTTGACGAACTTGGTTTTAATGATGATGACTCAGAAATTCAAAGTGGTTTAGTTGAAGTTCCGTCTGTTCTAAATTTATCTCTTGAAGAAGCCAGAGAAAGTTTAGATGCGTTAGATATTGATGTTCAGATGGACTTTCAAACAAATAGCGACTTCCCAGAAAACACTGTCTTTGATCAAGACCCTGAAGCTGGAACCAAAGTTGATGAAGGGGCCACTGTAAAACTGCTCATAAGCCAAGGTACAGGGCCGATGGTCTTACTCAATGTCGTCGGAGACTCCATTGCTGATGCACAACGTGATCTTGAAGCGATGGGGCTTGTAGTTACGGTCGTAAATCAAGAAGACCCTGTAATTCCTGTAGGAGAAGTAATTACTCAAATACCTTCTTCTGGTTCAGAAATATCTCCAGGAGAAGCTGTTTCACTATTTGTTTCTTCTGGTCCAGCAGCAAAGACAATACCCTCATTAGAAAATCGTCCAGTAGCTGATGCAATGAACATCCTTGTTCAAGATTGGCAAGTAATTACGACTTATGAAAACAGTGAAGATATTCCGGAAGGAATTGTTATTACAACAAATCCAGCCGGTGGAACAGAATTTGCTCCCGGTGGAACAGTAGAAATAATTGTTTCTGACGGTCCAGCCCCGGTTATTGTTCCTTCTGTTGTCGCATTAGAAGTAACTATCGCCAATGATTTACTTACGAGTCCTGAACTTGGATTCCAAGTATCAATTACTTTTCAAGAAGTTGAAAATGGAAGCGCAAATCATGGACGAGTGATATCTCAAGAGCCAGCTGCTGGGGTTGAAGCTGAAGCTGGTTCCTATGTTGCAATTGTTGTTGGTCAAGAAAAACCACCAGAAGAACCTGAGGAAGAACCTGAGGAAGAACCTGAGGAAGAACCTGAAGAGTCAGAATAATTTAATTCATTCGTGCAAGAAAGTTAGCTAACAGGCTATGTCCTGCGGATGTAAGAATTGATTCAGGATGAAACTGCACTCCTT
Organism: Acidimicrobiales bacterium AG-410-I20; assembly: GCA_949538625.1. GTDB lineage: Bacteria > Actinomycetota > Acidimicrobiia > Acidimicrobiales > MedAcidi-G1 > MedAcidi-G2B. The sequence continues at coordinate 670 of CATISD010000041.1, read as the reverse complement.
CTACATCGAACTCTTTATGGCGAATTCCCATAATTAATCCATCACTGCTCTCAGCGGTGATTTCAAGTTCATCGGGTAGAGAATCGCGCTCCACAATAAGAGAGTGATAACGAGTGGCTTCTAGGGGAGAAGGCAGTCCAGCAAATACACCCATTTCTGTGTGCTCTATAAAAGAAGTTTTCCCATGCATAACTTCTGGAGCTCTAATTACTTGTGCTCCCCATGCAATTCCTATGGCTTGATGGCCAAGGCAAACTCCAAGTACTGGGATGCGGCCTGCAGCCCATTGAATAACTGATGTTGAGATCCCAGCGTCTTCTGGTCTTCCTGGACCAGGACTAATTAAAATCCCATCTGGATTTAAAACCTCTACATCATCCATAGTGATGGCATCATGCCGGTGCACTATCGGAGTAGCTCCTAGTTCGCCTAGATACTGAACAAGGTTGTAAACGAAAGAATCGTAATTATCAATAACTAAAATATTTGAACCCACATCAGTAACAGTAGCCATCAGAATCTCTTGATCCGTCGTCTGTTGGTATTTATTGCCGTATCCTCGTTATATGGCTAAACCACAAAAACGACGTGTAGAAGGCGGTCGCGTTACCCCCAAAGGAGGACCTTCCGGTTCTCGATATCAAGCACCCAATCCTTCAGGATCAGATTC
>CATISD010000040.1 GCA_949538625.1 Acidimicrobiales bacterium AG-410-I20 | reverse complement strand
GCCATACAGGAAATCTATTTTGATGTCGTGCGTGGAAAGCGTCCTGAGTACGAATCTTGGAATGAGTATGTCAATCCTTAATTCGAAAAGTATGCCTAAAAACGTAGAAATCTACGATACAACTTTACGCGACGGCGCTCAGTTGGAAGGAATCTCGTTAACTGTTGATGACAAACTACGCATAGCGGAACAGTTAGACAATTTAGGAGTTCATTACATTGAGGGAGGTTGGCCAGGAGCCAACCCCAAAGATATTGAGTTCTTTGAGCGGGCAAAAGAAGAGTTGACACTAAAACATTCACGTCTTGTTGCGTTTGGATCAACAAGACGAGTAAATGGTGACGCTCAAAACGATCCGACCTTGGCAAACCTCGTTGCTGCCGGAACATCTACAGTTTGCATTGTTGGTAAATCTTGGGATTACCACGTCACAGAGGCGCTAAGAACATCGCTTGACGAAGGAATAGCTATGGTCGCCGATTCGATTAAATTCTTGAAAGATCAAGGGTTAGAAGTTTTTTTCGATGCGGAACATTTCTTCGATGGGTATAAAGCAAACCCAGAATACGCTCTCCAAGTTCTTGAAGGAGCTTCTGCTGCTGGAGCTGACTGTCTTGTGCTTTGTGATACAAACGGCGGCTCTCTGCCATTCCAAATAGAAGAAACTGTTGCTTCTGTAGTGAACCACCTTGAAACTCCAGTTGGAGTCCACCTTCATAACGACACCGGTTGCGGAGTAGCGAACGCAATGGCAGGCGTAATGGCAGGAGCTACACAAGTTCAAGGAACAATAAATGGCTATGGAGAAAGAGTTGGGAACTGTGACCTTGTGCCAATTATTGCAAACTTAAGTTTGAAATTGGGAATCGAAACGCTTCCTCCAGATCGCATTGAACGACTTACTTCTGTCGCACATCATGTAGCGGAACTTGTTAATTTCTCTTCCGATCCGCAACAACCATATGTTGGATCAGGCGCTTTTGCCCATAAAGCAGGATTGCACGTAAGTGCTATCTCCCGTCGCCCCGATGCCTATGAACACATTGACCCCAACTTGGTTGGAAACGGCACACGATTTCTTGTTTCGGAGATGTCAGGAAAGTCAACGATTGAACTTCGTGCTCAACAACTCGATTTGGACATAGAAGGAGAAACGTTAAATGAAGTAGTCGAAACCTTAAAAGACCTTGAATATCGGGGCTACCATTTCGAAGCAGCCGATGCATCACTTGAACTTCTTCTTCGCGCAGCAACTGGATGGGAACAAGACTTTTTTCAACTCCAATCATTCTCTGTGAACGTAGGGCACCTTTCGGGGAGCGGCAGCCGTGCATGGAATGATGTAACGGTAGAAGTAGATACCGAAGCGACAGTATCAATTCAAGTAGACGGGAAAATAGTTGAAGCATCTGGTCAGGGAAATGGTCCGGTGAATGCTCTTGACTCTGCCCTAAGACAAGCTATCGGGAGCCGTTACCCCGCCTTAGAGAGCCTCAGGCTTACCGATTACAAAGTAAGGGTTCTTGAAACTAGCAAAGGAACTGGAGCAATCACACGAGTCTTACTTGATACAACAAACGGAGAAAAAACTTGGACAACAATCGGAGTTTCAGAAAATATTATTGAAGCCTCATGGCAAGCTCTTGTCGACTCCATTGTTTACGGGTTAATGAACGTTCAAGACTGAACTACTTTTCACATGGCCGATTTAAAAAAAATTCTTTTAGCTGAGGGAGTAGGAACAATGTTCCTACTTATCGGTGTTGTGGGCTCTGGAATAATGGCGCAGAGACTCTCCGAAGGTCAAGAAGGACTGATTCTTTTTCAGAACGCAGCAGCAACAACTGCTGTTTTGATTGCAATAATTTCTATTTTTAACAAAATCTCTGCTGACTTTAATCCCGCAGTAACACTTGCCGCTTGGGCACTTGGACATAGAACCAGTAAAGAAGTTCTTCCAATACTCCTTGCGCAAACCGCAGGAGGAATCTTAGGGGCCGTAGTAGCAAATCTTATGTTTGATTTATCCGCAATAAGTTGGTCCACGACAAACCGTAGCGGAAGCCATTTGTGGCTCGGAGAAGTAATAGCAACAGTTGGATTGCTGCTTGTTGTATTCAGTCTTCTTCGTACTTCTCGTACTTCAAAGATTCCTTATGTAGTAGGCGCTTATATCGGCGGCGCATACTATTTTACTTCCTCAACAAGTTTCGCTAATCCTGCGGTAACCATCTCTCGCTCGTTTTCTGACACATTCACAGGAATATCACCATCTCACATCCCCATGTTTATTCTGATGCAACTCATAGGGACAGTGATAGCAATAGCGATTATTCGATTCCTTTTCCCTTCAAATACAAACGAAAAAATCTAATATCAGATTCTTTACATCATTCAGAATTAGGAATAGTGACTGTTGAACAACCCTTTTCTTGCTCTACTGGGTCACCAACTATCCGGTCATTGATCCAACTCAAAAAATCTGACCAATACGCTTGTACCGCACTGCCATGAGTGTGTCCCTCATAGAGAATGCGTTCAATGTGGTCATGTCCTTCAAGAGCGCAAATCTGATCTAAAAGAATCTGGCTGCTAATTGCAGGAATTTGCTCATCTTGGTCGCCGTGAAGAATAACGACTGGGGTTTGGTTCGGTACTTGATTTGTGTCGTTCTCTATTAGGCGAGCGTTCCAAGCAGGATCAGAGAAAATATCGTCAACAGAAGTCAAATCTTCAAAAGGTATCGGATTGAAGATCTCAAAAATATGTCCAGTGCAACCGAGTTCTAGTTCCTCTACTAGAGGCAAGTACTCAGGCTCAACAACCGTTTCTAAAGAAAGTTCATCATAAGCCTGAGCAAAGGCAGCAGCAACCATTACAAGGTAACCCTGGAAGGGTCCATTCATTAGGAAATCTTTCAGTAAGGGGAATTGACTCGGAGGAGCGCCAGCTGCGACACCAACAAGATCTAACTCAGGAGCTATGTCTTGCCAGAGTTGAGAAGCATGCATAGCCGCATGACCTCCCTGAGAGTGACCCCATACGATCAAAGGCCCTTCGGCCCCTAGGGAAGAATCAGTTTGAGCTGCTCGCACAATGTCAAAGACCCCTTGTGCCTCACTCGCACCAACAATGTAAGGGTGAAGCCCCGGTCCTCCCATCCCTTCAAAGTCACTTGCGACTACAACCCAGCCATCATCAAGTAGGGGTTGCACGAGAGCATTCAATTCAACATCTTCTCCGGTATAGCCAAGTGAAGGAGCACACATATCAGCCATACCGGTCGTACCATGAGCAACCGAAAGCACAGGTCTTGGTTCAGTAGCTACAGAGTTCGGGGCGACAATAGTGCCGGTCACCTGGATGGGGTCACCGCTCACAGAACGCGACCGGTAGGTTACGAGCCAACCGACAATAGTGTCATCAGCAAAATCAATTTCTTCTACTGCAAGAATGGCACCAAGAGCATCTGGATCAGAGGAGATCTCTAATGAGGGACCCGCAGCGGAGGCTAGCATCTCAATCTCTTCTGGAGATAAAAAGTCCATACATGTAGACGTCGCTTCTTCACCGAAGTCGTCATATTCGTCTCCTTCTTCACCCAAGTCTTCTAGAAGCACTACGTAACTCAATCCTGTTAGTGAATGCATTTCATCAACCATGCAGGTAGCGAATTCTTCGGTCTCCAAGCCAAACTCAGATTTCAGGAAAGTGATGATTGCACTCCGAGCGCCTTGTTCGGCACTTTCATCTTCGTCCGGAGCCACTGTTTCCGCCGGAGCTTCCGTGGCTACAGGAACTTCCGTTGTGGCTGGCGTCTCGTCAGCAGCTCGGGTGTAAGCGTTACTTTCGGAGGGTCCATCAGAAGAACAACTTGTTGCAGTTAACGCGAAAATAGAAAAAATAAAAATAAGTTTACGTAGGTTCATGGGAATGATTCTTCCACATAAACCCAAGAGTTTCTTAACTTTGCCCGACAACCTTGGATTTATCTGTTACGAACTTTTTGGTTCAACAAAAATTGAGTGCACATCTGGTACTACGGCTTTGATTCGAATTTCGATCTCTTCAATAGCGGCACAAACTTCCTCAGCGTTTAGCGAAGGCTCAAAAACGACTTGCGCTCCGACCAAAATATGTTCAGGTCCGAGATGTTGTGTCCGTAAATTCTCAATTCTAGAAACCGAAGCAGAACCATCTATGGCTTCCTGAATGAGGGAGCGATTTTTCTCAGTAACGCCTTCGCCGATGAGAAGACTGTACATTTCTTTAGCTAAAACAATGGCAATTATGGCAAGTAAGACTCCAATACTTACCGTACCCACCCCATCCCAAATGGGGTCACCGGTTACTTTGCTTAACACTACTGCGATCAAAGCAAAGGCAAGACCAAGCATGGCTCCCATATCTTCAAGCACCACTACCGGCAATTCAGGCTTCTTCGATTTAGTGACGAACTCCCTCCATGTCTGGCCTTTTCTTAACTTATTTGATTCAATAATGGCAGTCCTTAAGGAAAAGCCTTCCAGGATCAAACCAAAAACTAATATGCCGATAGCCCACTGATAGTGGCTTATGGGCTCAGGGTGAAGAAGCTTTTCTATTCCTTCGTAGAGGGCAAAAACTGCGCCAGCAGTAAAAAGTACGACCGCTACAACAAATGACCAGAAATAGCGTTCACGACCGTAACCAAAAGGGTGCTCTTTGGTCGCAGGGCGGTTTGAGCGCTGAACTCCCATGAGTAGAAGAAATTGATTGGAAGCATCAGCAACAGAGTGGACACTCTCGGCTAGTAGTGCAGAAGAGTGAGTGAAGATAAATCCGACAAATTTCGCAATTGAAATACCGGCATTTGCTATCAATGCAGCAAGTATTGCTTTTTTGTCGCCAGCGGCAGCCATTTTTTTCCTTTCAGAAACTCTAACTCCACAAGTTATCGTAGCGTTTGGCTTCTTCAAGACAAGTCCAGATAGTCTTTGTGACGTGGCAAAACGTAAACGTAAAAAAATCTCAGCAACTAAAGCTTCGCATCCGCCTGTAAGGCCAGGGATGCTTAGTCCGATGCGCACAGTACCAATGTCGATAAGTAGGCCACCTTATGCATTAACAGGGAACCCTGGGCCGGTTGTCTCCTCAAATGTTCGAACGGATGAAGAGATAGAAAGAATGAGATTAGCTGGAAATGCAGCGGCAGAAGTCTTGTTAGAGGTAGAACCTTTTGTTCAGACGGGAGTCACCACTGACAAGATTGATCAGATAGCTCATGAGGCGATTCTTGAGCGCAACGCTTATCCAAGCCCATTGAATTATCGCGGTTATCCAAAATCTGTTTGCACTTCTGTGAATGAAGTGATTTGCCATGGAATTCCTGATAGTAGACCGTTAGTTAATGGTGACATTGTGAACATAGATGTAACTCTTTATCTGAACGGAGTTCATGGAGATACGTCTGTCATGTTTTTTGTTGGTGAAGTAGACGAAGAATCAAAACGGTTAGTGTTTGAAACCCGAGCCGCACTTTATGCCGGCATCCATTCAGTGCAACCCGGAGAGCCCATAAACATTATTGGTCGAACAATTGAGAATCACGCCCGACTTCATAATTTAGGTGTAGTAAGAGAATTCATTGGGCATGGGATAGGAACAGAATTTCATTCAGGTCTTCAAATAAAGCACTATTACGATCCTTATGACAGCATAGTGATAGTTCCGGGAATGACTTTTACGATTGAACCGATGCTGACTTTAGGTAGCCCTTCCTGTGAAATGTGGGACGATGATTGGACAGCAGTCACTCGCGATGGAAGCCGCACCGCACAATTTGAACACACTCTTCTAGTTACAGAAGACGGAACTGAAATTCTTACGAAGACAAAAGATGGATTAGTTCCAGCAGAGCAGGTCTTAGGCTAAGGCCTCATTCTTCCCAACTAGCTGTGCCTTCTTCAGCAAGAGCTACCCAAGTGCGACCTGGAGTCAACCGGATTTCTTCACCATCAACGTGGTATACGGCAGGCAAACTTGAATCTGTTCGATCCCATTCACCAATAATTAAGTGACCATCAGTAAAGATCCAAGCAACACCAGTGCCGACAGTCTCTGCTTCAGGAGAAGTTTCGGCAGCAGGGCTTGTTCCATACCTCACGAACTGAACAATCATATTTGGAGGAGCTACACGAACCCCGTTCGAATCAATGTGAGCAGTTCCTCCTTGTCGACGTGTCCACCCAGAACCATTCCATCGGTAATCAACTTCTGTCCATCCAAAATCAATAGCTACTCTCTCAGCAGGAACAGCAGAAGGATGCAATGGCTCTTCTGACCCTCTGAATTCAAATGGAGCGGGAGGCAGTTCCATACGTTCTGGCTCAGGATTCAAAGCCCATAGCTGGGTTGCGGAGGCATATAAATTGTGAGGCGAGCGACGAGTCGTTGACTGCCAATAGGCGCTAGAAGCTCTATCCCAGTTGACGGAAATAACATCAGAGGCATAGACAATGTCTAAAGTGATTTGATTTGCTCCAGAGTATGCGAAAAGTGGCATGTCAAAACCGGAAAGCAAGATTGGATCTGAAGTACGAGCAGAACGTATCGGGCCGACAACACTGGGGCTTTCTGTCTGAAATATTGCCACAAGTCGAGTAAGTCCAGATTCAACGAGTTCTTCATAAACCACGTCTGCTTGATTAATCCCTGATTGAGGTCTAGCCGCCCCAACGTTGTCGATTTTGAAAGCTAAAGCGGGACGAATGATGTCTTCGCCAATTAACGCCGTCCACCGCATAGCTACAAGAAGTTCTCGCAACCGATCAATCTCAAGTTCTGCCTTCACGATGCTTGCTTTCAAGCTGTTTATATTTGTACTGGCCGAATCAATTTGTTCTTCAATTCCCGGGACAATTGACATTGCTTCTGACCGATCTTCAAAAGCAAGAGTTCGTCGCTCATTAGATTGATTTCTTCTGTCAAAGAGAGAATCTATCTCTCTACCCAACTGTCTGAGCTGACCGTAGATTACTAACAATTGATCATTTGCATCATTGATTATTGACTCATAAAGAAGTCTCGCTCGTATTTGTTCAAGAGCTTCCTCAGATAACTGAATAGATTGAGTGAGAACCGCGTTTATGTGCTCATCGTTTCGTACGTAAGCGTCAATAGCCATGACATGCCGGACGCTTGTTGGTTCCTCTAGAGAGACATAGCGATCAATCAAGTTGTCTGCCATTAACTCTAGATAAATAGGGAGAAGTGACAGTTTCTCATCCTCAATGGCTATTCGAGCTTCTGTCTCTGCTACAAGATCAGCAATATCAGATAACTGGTTTTCGTAGTCAGTGATCTGTTCTTCTAAACTTTCTATTTCTGCTTCAAAAGAGACAATTGCCTCTTCCTCGTCGTCAATTTGCTCAAGAAATGTTTGTGCCCCAACAGTAGCAGCAGCAAGAATTGCCCCGAGAACAAGAAAAATCAGAGATAATAAGAGGGAACGCTTGTGCATATAACGAGCGTAGATGGTTTCTCGCATCAAAGTGAGGCACCCTTCATCTACAAACTACAAAAAGACAATTGACATTAATGCACATCTTTCTAGGTAAGTTTGAGTTAGTTTGGCAGGGTGACAACAGTTGCAATAGTTAACCAAAAAGGGGGAGTAGGTAAAACTACCGTTGCTCTCGGTTTAGCATCATCAGCGGCAAACCGAGGCATAAAAACCCTTGTTATAGACCTTGACCCGCAAGGCAACGCTACGACAGGTCTAGGACTCTTTGAGCCAAATCGCGGAATCGACACTGTTCTACAAGAGGAAAGACCCGGAGGTATCCACATGGCTACCGAACAGTCCGGTTGGCCAAACGAAAATGGGTTCGCTCCACTTGTTGCAGCATCTTCTCCTGAACTCTCCATTCGCGAACCGCAACTCGCAACCGATCCTTTAGGGGCGCAAGAACGCCTAAGTTCTGCGCTAAAAGGGCAGAACGCTAACGAATACCCTCTGCAAATTATTGACTGCCCACCTTCGTTAGGGCTACTAACGATCAATGGCCTTTTTGCCTCTAATCGTGTGCTTCTAGTCACTGAACCCGGGGCATGGGCAGTCGATGGTGTAGCCCGCATGCTGCAAACAATAGAACGCATACAAACACGCAGAATTGAAAGAGAACCAGAACTTATTGGCATAGCTGTTAATCGTTTAGCTAGAACTCGTGACGCAAGATACTGGCATGAGCAACTTCAAGATGCCTATCCGGGTAAATGCTTACCCCCAATACATCAGAGAGCAGCATTGTCTGAAGCCGCAGCACAATCAATGCCAATACATTCATTAGGTAAGCGGCCAGGAGCCGCTGAAGCAGCAGCAGAGTTCGACGAGATTCTCGATAGCGTGTTACTTGGAGGAAATAGTGAGTAATTACGATCCACAATCACGTAGAAAACGAAACGGACCTCCGGATATAAGCCCGGTGGATACTCTGCTTGAAGGTTCTTCTCCAGAGAATGAACCACCTGTTGTCGATGCTGAAGAGACCTCTTCACACGTACAGGGGCAAGACTCAGAGTCCATCGCTAAACCATTTGATACTCCTCCAGTTGAAATGACTGATGAAAGAGTAGATCGCCTATATCGAATCGGAGTTTTTGCTGCGGTGGTTGCTGTTGTCCTTCTTCTTATTAGAAGAAAGAAAAAAAGCAGTTAGATTAGCTGCAAAGCAGGAGCGTCTGTGCGCATTCTTCCAGCTGCAAGCCTTTTCTTAATTTCTTTCTGACCGTCTACACAAATTCCTGCATATGGGCACCACCCACAGAGCGGACCAACTTGAGTATCAAAATTATCGTTTTCGCAACTATCTTTTAGTTTTTCCCAAGTTCCAGCAAATTGGTTAGTGCTCTTAGCAACTAACTCTTCGCTAATATCAACTTCTAATTCGAGCGAGTCTTTCCCAAGGTATAAAAGTCGACCTTTCGTTGGCAAATTGCCTGTCTCACATCCAACAGCCGCTGCATAAAGAACGATCTGGTTAAGAGCGTCATCTTTGTAAGAAGGGCTCGGCGGTTTACCAGTCTTATAATCGGTCACTGCAGTACCTTTACTAGTTTGATCGAGTCGATCAATTACTCCAAAAAAAGGAACGTCTGAAAGAGTCGCAGAAATCTTTTTTTCTGTAGACAGGACATTTACTTCTGAAGGGTTTTCAAGCCCCCAAAGTCCTTCAATGGCTACCCAAGCTTTCCATCGAAATTCTTTTTGTTTTTTTTCATCAAGGTCAAGTGATTTAAAATCTGAACCGTTCTCTGTTTCAGGCCAAATATCTCTAGCAATCTTTTTAGCCTCTTCAATAGTTCGAGATTTTGAGTCTTTGTCGCAGAGAATCTCTAAAACCCGATGAGCAAAAGTTCCAACCACAGCAGCTTCTCCTGGCGGGTCTGGAAGTTTGTCAACATAACGATGTTTCCATCTTCGAGGACATTGCTTATACATGCCTGCGGCAGAAACAGAGAAAAAACGGGGGAGAGCAGCCATTAGATATCGAGAACCGATGGGTCAAGTAACGAACTGTTCTTAACAAGGTATTCACGTCTACGCCCTACATCAGATCCCATGAGGATTTCAAATAAATCAATTGCTTTCTTTGCTTCTTTAGCGTCCTCCATAGTCAATTTCCTTAGGATTCTTGTCTCAGGATCGAGCGCACACTCTGCTAATTCTTCAACATTCATTTCTCCTAGACCTTTAAAACGGTTCCAACGAAGATTCTCAACCTTTCGTCTACCTTTAGTGAGTTCTTCAGTCATCGCATCACGCTCTTCTTCGCTAAACGCACGATGAATAGTGTCGCCTACTTTGCAGGTAAAAAGTGGAGGTTGGGCAGCAAATACACGACCATCGTCAAGCATCGGACGCATGTATTTATAGATGAGCGTTAATAGCAAGCAGCGTATATGGCTTCCATCTACGTCAGCGTCGCAGAGGATGACTATTCGTCCATATCTAGCATCATCAAGATTGAAATCTTTTCCAGATCCAGCCCCTACCGCAGTGAATAAAGCTTGAGCTTCAGCGTTATCAAGTACTTGCTTGAGAGTGGCTTTTCCCGCGTTAACTACTTTTCCTCTAAGCGGGAGGATCGCAACATTGGCAGAGTTGCGCCCTGCTTTAGCGGGCCCCGCAGCAGAGTCTCCTTCAACAATAATTAATTCGGAGTCGGTGCCATGCGTTCGACAATCGGCAAGTTTGTCAGGCATGCCTGTCGACCCCAAACTTGCGGCTCGCCTTTTGTTGTCCAGCATTTGTTTTGAACTGACACGGTTTATGATCGCAGTGGCAATTTTATCTCGAATAGCATTTATATGAGTTTTTGGTCCGTTTCCTTCAAACCATTCGGTCAAGTTTTGTTTGATGATGTTGTAAACGATTTTTTCCACTGGAGGAGTTCCGAGTTCTTGCTTCGTTTGTCCACGGAACTGAGGTTCAGGGAAAGTGACTTTTATTGCAGCGACTAAACCTTCGCTAACATCATCTTTTGCAGCGCGGTGTTTATTTTCTTTCGCTAGTTTCGCTAGTTTCCTTGTGTCTTTGAGGAGGATGTCGTTAACGGCTCTCGTTAGAGCTCGTTCAAATCCAGCAACATGAGTTCCTCCCTGGCTGGTAGGAATTGTATTAACGAAGGATTCTTGTGTCGTGTCGTAGGAATGAACCCAACGTAAAGCAGCTTCTACTGTACATTCGCGTTCAACGTCGGTCATTTTTCCGTCTACGGGGACTCGCTCGGTGAAAGTATCTATGCCAGAAATTGTGATTATCTCTGTTGCATTCTCGCCATTGGATAAATAGTCAACAAGATCTTTTAGGCCGCCTCGCGAAACAAATTCAAAAGGTTCTTTTGACCCTCCTGCACGCTTGTCAATGACTTTTATTTTTACGCCAGGGACTAGAAAGCAGGATTGGGTAACTCGATCACAGATTTCTTGGATGTCTATGGTCGCGTCTTTATCGAAAATATCGAAGTCTGGCCAGAACCTTACTCGAGTCCCGGATTTTGTTTTAGAAATTTTCTTTAATCGGTTTAGTTCATGGCTTTTAGTAAATTTCGAACCATTGAATTGTCCAGCAACTCTTTCTTTAAATGACAGTTCATGGGTGTAACCTTCACGATCAACTTGAGCAGTCAATTTTGTTGATAGAGCATTAACTACTGAAGCACCAACACCATGTAGTCCACCAGACGCCCCATAGGCTCCTCCGCCAAACTTGCCTCCCGCGTGCAGTTCAGTGAAGACAACCTCTAAGGCAGAGACTTTCCGTTTTGCATGTTTATCTATGGGGATGCCACGACCATTGTCTGCTACTTCAATAGAGCGGTCGCGATGAAGAGTGACTGTGATTTGTTTAGCGAATCCGGCAGCAGCTTCGTCTACGGAATTATCTATAAGTTCCCAAACTAAATGCATAAGCCCAGAACTTCCGGTTCCTCCTATATACATTCCTGGGCGCTTACGAACCGCATCGAGGCCCTCAAGGGTCTCGATGGCATCAGCGTCGTAACCGTTTTTATTCTTCGTAGTATTTTTTGTTTTTGAAGCAGCCATAGTCACCACCTACTTGGACCAAGTACGAGAATTTGGCGTTCAGTTGATGTGCTACTCAAATCGCGGTTGCTGGGCTCAACCATTAGAGGCTCTGGATTGGGATCAGCTTTTTGAGGATCGTCGTCTTTGCACATGGTGGCTAGCAGCCCAAGAGATTGACCCACCCAAGCAAAACTAATCTCTTCTCCATCGCTTAGTTTGTTAACTCTGACACCAACACCATTACGTCCACGACTCTCGAATTCGCTGGTCGGTGTAGCTTTGATTGAACTTTTGTTTGTCACCGTGTATAAAACATCATCCGCAAGTACAACTCCGGCTGCAACAATTTTTGCTCCATTTTTCAACTTCATTCCAGCTATTCCAGCAGCGCCACGGCCTTGAACACTTACATCCGCAACTGGAGTGCAAAGCACCTGACCATCAGAAGACACTAAAAGAATGTTTACTCCTTCGGGGGCACAAAATGCTGCAGCGACATAGTCATCGTTTTTAAGTTTTATCAGAGTTTGCCTAGAACGAGTTTCACGAATTTCATCAAGTGTTAGCCGTTTGATAATTCCTTGTGAAGTAATAAGAACAGCATGTTCTTTACCGTCCGCTACGAGCGTATGGAGAACTTCATTTCGATTTGCCCCAAATACTTGTGCTGCTGCCGAACCACGAGTTCTATTTGAAGCATCAGATAGTTCTGAAGCAAAAACTTGTAGGGCGCGCCCTTCAGAAGTGATAGCAGTAACTTTTGAAGTAGTGCGAGTCAGTATTGCTCCTGAAAGTATGTCGTGTCGGCCCGGAGTCGCCCGGCGTGCTCCATCTACTGGAGTCCGACCGATTTGCCCAGTAGTTGAAAGAGTGACAACACAAGGTTCTTCTGTTACATCTTCTGGCTCTTCAGTGATTTCAAATACTGGGATATCGTCGGGGTTGATAATTTCTGTTTGCCTTGGTTGCCCAAATTTCTCTACTGCTTCATTAAGTTCACTCAATACCAGGGTTCGCCTTTTAGCCTCTGATTTCAAAAGCTTTTCAAATTCTTCAATATCTACAACAAGGCTGTCTCGTTCTTCTTCAATTCTTAGTTTTTCAAGAGCGGTTAAGCGTTTAAGTGGCATATCTAAAATATGGTCGGTTTGAATTTGGCTCAATTTGAATTTTTTCATTAACGCTTTACGGGCTGCAGCAGTATCTTCTGAACCTCTGATGATCGAAACAACTTCGTCTATCGCGTCTAAAGCTATGAGTAAACCTTCAACTATGTGCAAGCGGTCTGATGCCTTTTGGCGTCGGAACTTAGTTCGTCTTACTATCACATCAAGTCGATGTTGTATGTAGTAATTGCAAAGGTCGTAAAGATTCAGGGTCTTTGGTTCGCCATCTACTAGAACAACGTTGTTGAAACTAAAAGATTCTTCTAATGGAGTAGCACGATACAAATCATTAAGTAAGGCTTGGGGGTTATGTCCAGATTTCACTGTTATCTGAATACGCAAGCCAGTGTGCCGATCTGAGAGGTTCTTGAAGTCAGAAACACCGGGAATTTTCCCTGTTTCATTTAGATCCTTCAACTTGCCGATCACTCTTTCGGGGCCAACCATATAGGGCAATTCGGTAACGATTATTGCCTGTTTTCCTCTACCTAGGGATTCAACATGAGCCTGGGCTCTTATACGGATAGTTCCACGGCCAGTTTCGTAGGCTTCTCGAAGGCCATCATCTACCACAATTCCACCGCCTGGAAAGTCTGGTCCAGGAAGAACTTTAATGAGTTCGTCGACAGTTGGTTTTGGTCTTCTTTTCTTCATTACCAACTCAATAGCAGCTGCGGCTTCAGCAAGATTATGAGTCGGCATATTTGTAGCCATACCGACGGCAATTCCGGTAGTTCCATTTACTAGAAGTCCAGGAATGAGGCCTGGCAAGCAAATTGGTTCAAGGGACTCCCCATCATACGTGGGTCTGAAATCAACAGTATCTTCGTCAATTTCTTCCACCATTGCCATAGCGGCTTCAGTCAATCTGCATTCTGTGTACCGTGCTGCAGCTGGTGGGTCATCAAGAGAACCAAAGTTTCCTTGCTTATCTACGAAAGTTACACCGCGAGAAAAATCTTGCCCTAAGCGTACGAGAGCATCGTAGATCGCTGCATCGCCGTGAGGGTGATACCGACCCATAGTCTCACCTACCACTCGAGCGCTCTTACGATGAGGAGTATCTGCCCGAATGCCCATTCTGAGCATCGCATAAAGAATCCTGCGTTGAACTGGTTTAAGTCCATCTCGTACATCTGGTATAGCCCGAGAAGTTATTACTGAAAGAGAGTAAGCCAGAAAAGATTCGCGCATCTCTTCAGCGACAGAAACTTCAACGATGTCTCGAGCGAAGCCTTCGTCTTTTGGTAAAAGTTCTTGTTGTTCAGTCACGGTTATATAAGCATTTTCTTTGATTTGTTATATCTATATTGCACCATGGCAGTGACATATGCAGTGCATCTATAGGTTGTGACCGTACTCTGAATAACTAAGTAAGTCGTGGAATCAACTAGAAGAATGGCTCGGAGCAGGACAACAATCTTTCGGACAGGGGGTTGGAGCTATCCCTAAATTCCCAAGAGAGAGACACTCCGGATGGTCACTGAAACTTTCTTTAACTAAATCAACAATCATTTGAGAAAATCGTGGGTCATCATCTATCGTTTCAGCTCTTACGAACGCTATTTCATGATTAGCTGCACACTCCGCTGCTTCAACATCTAAATCCCATTCAATTTCAAAGTTGTGAACGATGAAACCGACCGGAGAGACAGCTATTGCTGGAACTCCTTCAGCGGCTAATTCGTCAATTCGGTCACAAACATCAGGGATAAGCCAAGGCACTTGTGGAGGGCCGCTGCGCGATTGCCAAACCACTTCCCAGCAATGATTACCTTCGGGGTCCACTCGTTCAGCGATCAATCGCGATGCTTCATTTATTTCATCCACATAAGAACAAGTTTCAGCAGCAGACAACGGAAGACTATGGGCAGAAAAAAGCAATCGAGCTTCTTTTCGTTTATTCTCTGGCAATAAATGGAGAGCTTCAGATAAGCGGTCCGCAGCTGTTTCGATGCAGCCAGGATGATCGAAATGAGGACGTAGTCGAGTTATTGAAACGCGACCATTCACTCTTTTGATTCCTGCGTCTATCTGCTCAAGGTATTGCCGACAACTAGAATAAGAACGGTAAGGGGAAGCAATCCAAGCAACAATCTCATCAAACCCCTTTTTATCTAGTTCCTCAATGACGTCCTCAATGAATGGAATCGTGTTCCGGTTTCCCCAAAAGACTGGAATGTCCAGTCCCTCTTGATGTAAGACTTTTCTAACAGAATCCAGAATAGATCTCATTCGCCCGTTCACCGGAGACAGCCCTCCGCGACTTAAATAACGATCCGCGACTTCTTTCAAACGATCAGAAGGGATGTTTCTTCCTGCTGTCACAGATTCGAGGAAAGGAAACACTTCCTCCGGGCTTTCAGGGCCGCCAAAACCTATAAGAAGTATTGCTTTAGGTGCTTTTTTGGAAGCCATGATTCACTGAGTTCAGGAATTGACATCAAATTTTGATAGATCTTGACTCAAACTTTCTTGAATAGTTCGAGTTATTTGACCACGAGTGGTTTGCCTTGTTCGAATGAGTGCAGTTCGACCTACCTCGGAAAGACTTTTCGCTCTTTCTTGTGCTGTAGCAATAACTTCTTCCTGAGGGACGACTTCGTCAAGGTACCCAACATCAACAGCATCTTCTGGTGTGTACATACAACCGAGCGCCGTGGCTTTTGTGTAATGCCGTTTAGATAGGCGGTCGCGAGCTAATTCTGTAGCAAAATACGGCAACGCCATTCCTATCGTTACTTCTGGTAGACCTACTTTGAAATCTCCTTTAGCTCCGACACGGATATCTGAGCACAAAAGCAGAATAGATCCAGCCGCAATCGCATGACCGGTGCAAGCAGCTATAACGGGACGAGAAAACATGTACATCTTAAGGAAGAGATCCACTCCTTTAGTCAGCATCCCTCGGGCTGCCTCAGCTCCTTCGTTCATTACTGAAAGGTCAAATCCTGCAGAGAATCGATTTTGACGCCCAGCAAGAACTACGGCATGTACGTCTGAAGCTTCTACTTCATCAAAAGCTGCAAGGAGCGCGTCTATCGCTTCGTAACCTAAAGCGTTAGCTTTACCGTCATCTAAATAGAGTGTTGCTACATTTTCTTCGTTTTTTATTGTGACTAAGGAATTACTCATAGGTACAACTTACTTCCTAACAGTCATACAACAATAGGTGAGCGGTAGACTTTAAATCATGAGTGAAGTAACACAAGAAACTACGTTAGAAACTCCGGATGGTGCAGTAATGAGCATCACGCCAGAAGCAATGGCCAAAGTCATAGAGGTGAGGGCGGAAGAAGAAGAACCCGAAGAGTTAGCACTCCGCATCTCAGTGACTGGTGTCCAAGGAATTGACTATTCCTATGATTTAGCTTTCATCAACTCAAAAGATCTGACTGATGCTGACTTGCAATGGGAGACCAATGGATTAACTCTTGTCGTTCCGGAAGATAGCCATACTCGACTCGTTGGAGCGACACTAGATATTCCTTCAAATTCAGCACAAGGCGGTCTTGTCATCCGTAATCCAAACCGGCCTAATCCGCTGGGAGATATAGAGCACTTAGAACTCACAGGAGACATACCGGAACGAGTGCAACAACTATTAGAACAGCGAATCAATCCGGCACTTGCATCTCACGGAGGCTTCGCAACTTTAATAGGAGTCGATGGGCCTAAAGCCTACATAACGATGGGTGGCGGATGCCAGGGGTGTGCTATGAGTCAAGCGACACTTACCGAAGGAATTCAGTCAGCCATTCTTGAAGCAATACCGGAAATCACTGAAGTAATTGACAGCACAGACCATGCTTCAGGGAGCAATCCTTTTTATACCTAGGTAGTAAAAAGTTACCTAGACTTCTTTATTTTCCCGAATTAAGAAGGTGTTCTACAGTTGCAACTACTCCGTCTGTGTCCAGACCAAAAGAAGCAAGTAAAGAATCAGCATTGCCATGTGGATGGTGATCCACCGGAACTCCTAAAACTTGAACCTGAGTGGCTGGAGATATTTCCGCAAGGTTGTCACGGACAAGGGAACCGAAGCCACCTTGACGAAAACCATCTTCAATAGTTACTACTAGGGAGTGCTCAGCAGCGTTTTTGATCATGTCTTGATCTAGTGGACTGATTAGTCTTGGATCCCACACCGTAGTTGAGACTCCTTGAGAGGCAAGACGTTCCGCGGACTCAACAGCAACTGACAGCATTTTCCCTGCACCTAAAATGCAAACTTGAGCGTTTTCATCGCCTGCTGAACGGACAAGACGAGCGGAGAGGCCATTGCCGACTTCAGACCAATCAACATGGGGGGCGGCGGTTTTAGCCCACCTGATAGCGCAAGGACCGTCATCGTATTCAAAAGCATCATGAAGCATCTGTTGTAGTTCTTGGTAAGAAGAAGGAGCAAAAACTTTCATTCCGGGAACTTTCGTCAACAGCACTAGATCCAATACGCCATGGTGAGAAGGTCCATCATCACCCGTGACCCCCGCTCGATCTAAACAAAAAATCACAGGTAATCGGTGTAAAGCGACGTCTAGATTGACTTGATCAATGGCTCTTGTTAAAAAAGTTGCGTAAAGCGCTACAACCGGTCGAAGCCCTCCCATGGCCATACCTGCAGACGCAGTGACAGCATGCTGTTCAGCTATACCCACATCAAAGCAACGATCAGGAAAGCGATTCATAAATGGAAGCAATCCAGTGGAGTCAGGCATAGCAGCAGTTAAAGCGACAACATTCTCACGTAATTCAGCTTCCTTTATCAAAGTTTCTGTGAACGCTTCTGTATAACTACCTGGCTTAATTCCAGAGGTGTCATGCATGTGCTTGACCGGATCTTTTTCTGCTGGTTCATAGCCTCGCCCTTTTTGGGTCAAGACATGAACGAGAACCGGCCCTTCAAACTCTGAAGCATTTTTTAGAGCCTCTTCTACCTCGTTGATATCATGGCCATCAAATGGCCCAAGATAATGAATACCTAAGGTCTCAAAAAAAGCTGCAGGTTCAAAAATTTCTCGAATGGCTGCCTTAGTAGCGTTTATTCCTCGCTCAAAGATCTCTCCAACCCAAGGTAATTTTTCTGCTAGTTCTTCAAATCGGCGTTGACGCCTCATATAAGTGGGGTTAGACCGAATACGAATAAGACTTTCAGTTAATTTTCCGACAGTCGGAGCGTAAGAGCGGCCATTGTCGTTTAAAACTATGGTCAAATCAAGCTCACTGTGTCCTAGATTGTTCAACCCTTCAAAAGCCATGCCGCCAGTCATGGCCCCATCACCAATTACCGCAACCACTCGACGATTTTCTTCGCTTGTATCAAAAGCTGTAGCGAGACCATGTGCGTAAGAAAGCACGGTTGATGCATGAGAATTCTCTATCCAATCATGAGCGGATTCTGCTTGAGATGGGTAACCCGAAATTCCTTCTGGCTGCCTTAGTTGAGCAAACTCATCATTGCGTCCGGTTAGTAATTTGTGGACGTAGCACTGATGTCCGGTATCCCACAAAATAACGTCTTCGGGACTATTAAATACTCTGTGTAGTGCAATAGTTAATTCCACAACACCAAGGTTCGAACCAAGGTGACCCCCAGTTCTATCAATAACTGAAACTATTTCAGAACGAATCTCTTCCGCGAGAACGCCAAGTTCTTTCTCGTCGAGAGAACGAAGATCATTCGGGCTTTTTATTGATTCAAGATGCACTTAAAAACCTCGCTGTTACTGACTAACAACTTACCCGAAATGTCCCAAATTTCATTTATGTCATGTGTCTCAGGCGCCATTTATGCCACCCATCGGCAATGAATCTTCCCAACAATATTCCTACCCCTAAAACAATAAGCCCACCGATTGCATCAATCCAGTAGTGATTGCCTGTAACTATCACGGCAAAAAGTGTGGCTATTGGATAAAAGGCGATTAATCCGCGAGCCCAATGAGATTTCAATGTTGGCCATAGTGCCAAAGTGCACCAAGACGCCCACGCAAAGTGAAGGCTAGGCATGGCGGCGTACTGGTTTGAGACTTTTTGCATAGTCCCTGAATCAAAAGACCAAAGCCCGCCGATATCAGTGACCGTGTCTACAAAAGGCCAAGTGGTAAGGCACGCCCCGTATTGACCACAATCGGTTAGTAAACGAGGTGGCATTAAAGGGAAAAGACTGAAACCGATAAGTGCAAGACCAGTAGTGCACAAGAATGACGTTCTCCATCTTGGGTAAAGGACTGGGAACTTTCTATAAATCCAAATTAATGCAAAAGCGGTTACGGCAAAATGAAAAGTTCCATAGAAAAGATTCCAGAATTGAATGAACCACCGCCAATCAATAAAAAGATTTTGTATATCTAACTCGACAAAAAGACCTATGGCATCTTCTAAGTCAATGATTGATTCGGCATTTTTGAAAGCCTGATCAGAACTTACTGATGCTGAACCGAATTGGTTACGAATAGCTGAGTAAAAAATATAGAAGATTAAAACAAGTGCAACTTCCGCCCACCAACGTAAACCTGTACCTACTCCTTCTTCAGACAAGCGTTTAAATTTTCTCATTGAGTCTGGTAAGGAATTTTGGTTCGGAATCATAATCAAAAATGAAAATCTATTTAGTCAACACGTTCAAGAAATCTTTCGGTGTTAACTAAAACACGAATAATGATGGCTGACCCTATTACAGTCTCATTTTCTTCGCAATTGTCAACACATTTAGCTTGTGCGCGGAAAGTTACACGTCTTCCATCCACTTCTTGCACTTCAGCAGTGGCACTAATTTTTGTCCCAACTCCGGAAGGGGCGAAGTGATCAAGATGGATGCGCATACCCACAGAGGTGTATCCGGGTTCTAGATGGCCACTAATCGCAGCAACGCTTGCTTCTTCAAAAAGAGAAGCGAGTCTTGGAGTTCCTAAAACCGGAACCTCGCCAGAACGCAGCGCGATAGCAGTATCATTTTCAGACACTGTAAGGTCAATTGAGGCTTTAAGTCCGACGGTTATGCTCACAGCGATACCATACGCATTAGTTCGTGATATGACAGCATTGACACAAAGAAAAAAGAAAAAAATTTACGAAGGGAATTAAGTGGACACTAAGCAGGATCCGAATCGGTTACTAGAAGCAGACCTTCTCGAGCACGCACTCCAAAAGGCTTTAAATCGCGGAGGTGAGTTTGCTGAGATCTTCGTGGAAGACCGTAGATCCATGTCGGCGGTTTTTGACGATGGCCGAGTGGAGGAACTAACAAGCGGGAGAAGCCGAGGAGCGGGTATCCGAGTTGTCGCCGGAGAAACTACGGGATTTGCTCATACTGCAGATTTAAGCGTTCGAGGAATCGAAGAAGCTGTTGAATCTGCTGCCGCAGCTGCTCAAAGTGGAGAATCTACGAATTCTTCGGTAAATCTTGGAAGTGAGAATCAACACCATACTCAAACTGAAAAACTGCCCTCCGATATAGAGAAGACTCAGAAAGTCAATCTCCTCGCCCAAGCTAACGAAATAGCACGAAGCCAAGAAGGAGAAATAGTTCAGGTTTCGGTTGGCTATGGGGACAGTCGTCGCCGTATACAAGTAGCTAATACTGATGGGCTATTTGCCAGTGATGATCAAGTAAGAACTTCGTTTTCGGTTTCCTGTGTGGCAGCAGGAGACACAGGCCTGCAAACTGGCCGGGAATCAGTCGGCCATACCGTGGGCTTCGAGTTGTTTGACCAAGTAGATGTAGAAGAAATAGCTCGTAAAGCCTCGCAACGTGCCATCACCAAACTTGGTGCCGTACCTGCGCCAAGTGGCGAAATGACAGTCGTGGTAGGTCCGGGTGGGGGTGGAGTTCTTTTCCATGAAGCCTGTGGTCATGGCCTAGAAGCAGATCTCGTCGGAAAATCTGCTTCCGTTTTTGCGGGAAGAAAAGGAGAAATGGTTGCCAACCCGATGGTCACGCTAATAGATGACGGAACAATGCCAGGAGAGTGGGGTTGTTATGCCATAGACGACGAAGGCCATCCCGCTCAACGAAATGTTCTTATCGAAGAAGGAAAACTTACTGATTACATGTGGGATTACTTAAGGGCACGAAAAGAAGGCAGGTCTAGTTCCGGAAACGGGCGACGTCAAAGTTATCAACATTTACCAATGGTTCGAATGACGAACACTTATCTAGAAGCGGGATCTTCTTCACCACAAGAAATTATCTCTTCAACGGACTATGGCGTATACGTAGCTCAACTAGGAGGAGGTCAAGTAAACACTGCAACCGGAGATTTCGTTTTCGGAATGACTGAAGCCTACTTAATTGAAGATGGTGAGCTAACTACTCCAATACGAGATGGAAACCTAATTGGCAATGGGCCTCAGGCATTGTTAGACATTGACGCAATTGCGAATGACTTTGCTATGGGATCACCGGGAACTTGCGGAAAAGATGGGCAAGGGGTTCCAGTAGGTGATGGCACACCAACTCTCAGAGTGACTCGACTAACTGTCGGCGGAACGGCTGCCTAACATGAGTGAGCTCTTAACGATCTGCGAGCAGATCGTCAACAAAGCAAAAGATGACGAACAAATTGAAGTTGTAGCCGTCTATGGAAAAGAAACAGAAGTTCGCGCATATGAAGGAGAGATTGAGTCACTCACCACTGCAGAATCTCAGGGAGTGGGAATAAGAGTAGTAAAAGATGGCCGTCAAGGTTTCGCCCATGCCGGAACATTCACTCCAGAAGATCTTATTGAAACATTAAATGAGGCTCGAGATAATTTAGTCTTCGCCACTCCAGACGAGTTTTGTGGAGTCGCAGAACCTGACGGCATAAAACCAGTCAATTTGGACGTTTACAACGACGAGCTAGCAGGAGTCCCCACTGAAGAAAAAGTCGCGATGGCTCTTGAATTAGAACGCCGTACTCGCGTAGGAGATTCTCGGATCATAGGTGTTGAATCCGCAGATTATTCAGATTCCATTTCTGAAAGCGCAGTGATGACAAGCACTGGTATTAGCGCTGCATCACGTGAGACCGGCTGTTCTCTTACTGCGTATTCCTTGGCAGAAGAAAATAATGAAACGCAAACAGGATTTGGATTCTCAATCGGCCGCTGTTTACAGGACTTAGATATTGAAAAAGCATCAACTGATGCTGTTAATCGAGCAACACGCATGCTTGGATCCGTAAAGCCTCCATCTGGACGGTTCACTGTTGTATTAGATCCTTGGGTAAGTGCTCAGTTCTTAGGAATAGTTGGCGGTACTTTGAATGCCGAGTCAGTTCAGAAAGGAAGGTCGCTTTTCGCTGGTCGTTTAGGCGAAGAAGTAGCAGATTCATCATTGAATTTGATTGATGACCCTACAGATCCAGCGGCGTTCACTGCGACTTCCACTGACGGAGAAGGGCTTGCTACACGAAGAAACGTTCTTATAGAAAATGGCCGATTGAATCAGTTTGTGCATAACAGTTACACCGCACGTAAAGAAGGCGTTTCTTCTACAGGATCTGCGATACGCGGTTACGCTTCCACTCCGGGAGTTGGAGTACAGGCGCTTGCAGTTACCCCGGGGAATACAAGCCCCGAGAGTTTAATTTCACAAGTAACTGATGGAGTGCTTGTGCAAGGTGTCAGCGGTCTTCATTCCGGCGTTAATCCAGTCAGTGGAGATTTCTCCACTGGCGCTGAAGGGTTAAGAATTCGAAACGGTGAACTAGCAGAACCAGTGCGTGAATTCACCATCGCTTCAACGATTCAAAAAATGTTGTCAGGAGTGAACGGAATTGGGAACGATCTTCAATGGTTACCTATGAGATCAGCAGGGGTTACTTTAGTCATCGGTGAGTTAACCGTTTCCGGAGCTTAGGTTTCTCTAATGCCCCTCCTGCATGCTCTCATCTTGGGGTTTGTTCAAGGATTGACAGAGTTTCTTCCCATTTCTTCAAGCGGTCATCTTGCAATAGTTCCTTGGTTATTTAATTGGGATGATTTTGGGGGAAACAATGCTTTAGAGAACTCTTTTGACGTGGCGCTACATCTTGGAACCCTATTTGGAGCGATTGTCTATCTTCGTTCAGATATAGCCCGATATTCAAAGGCAATGTTTGGATGGATGATTTCTCGCGGTCCACTCACTGGTGATTCTCGCACTGCCTTATTTATCGGGGTCACGGCCATACCTACTGGGATAATTGGCTTAATAGTGCTTTCGTTTACTCAGGATCTTGGTGATCGAATTTGGCTTGTGGCTGTTTGCCTTATCCTCTTTGGTTTAATTTTGTGGCAAATAGATAAAAAAAAGACCACGACAGACGTGGGACAACTCACTTTCAAACACGCAATCTTTCTGGGTTCAATGCAAGGATTAGCCTTCCAGCCAGGTGTATCCCGATCCGGAGTCACAATTAGTGCCTTCCGGCTTCTAGGAATAAGTCGAGTTGAAGCAGCTAGGTTGACATTTTTGATGAGCCTCCCTGTGATTGCCGGAGCAGGGCTAATAAAAATGTTGGAAGTGGAAATACCTTCCGAATGGATTCTTCCGTTTTTGGCTGGTATGGCAGCAGCAGCAATCAGTGGATGGCTCAGTATCCACTGGTTAATTCAATTAGTGAGCAGAACGAATTTTAAGAGCGTTGCGGCATATAGGGTCGCAGCCGGAGTATTTGTACTTCTTCTACTTGTCGCCGGAGTTCGTTGACGTAACTGACTTAGAATCTGCTGGTTTCTCTTTGGAGTCGCTAGAAGGCTCGTTGGTGGTCCCTTCAGATTTTTCTTTTTGAGTGCTTTCAGCTGGAGATGACCCAGTTTTTTTACTTGTAGAGCCGTGATCATTTTTATAGAAGCCTTCCCCTTTGAAGGAAATGCCTACCCCGCTAAACACTTTTTTTACATTTCCCTCACATTTATTTATCTGGCAATCAGTTAGTGGATCATCAGCAAAAGACTGTTTTTCTTCAAATTCGTGATTACAAGTTTGGCAACGGTATTGATAAGTCGGCATACAGAATCTCGCACAAAGTAGTTAAGGAAGGTAGTGTTTCGTTACGGGGGTGCATTCTATCTGAGAACAGATCAGTATCTGATTAATATTTCATCTAGTTTTTTTCAGAAAAAATGCTAAGACTATGTATATGAGTTTGCTGCTTGTAGTGGTGTCTTATTTTCTTGGCACGTTCCCTTCTGCTCATTTAGTGGCAGGGAGAGTAGGGCTAGATCCAACGAAACGTGGATCAGGTAATCCTGGTGCCGCAAATGTGTATCGAATTGTTGGGCAATGGTCTGGAGTTGCTGTATTTTTTGCAGATTTTTTAAAAGGTTTTGTCGCTGCATCTATTGGGTATGCCATAGGTGGAAAGTTCTTAGGTGTCGTCTGTTGGGGAGCAGCAACTCTGGGGCATGTAGCCCCGCTTACCCGTCGGCTTCGTGGAGGCAAAGGTGTAGCAACAGCAGCTGGTGGTGCCGCAGTATTATTCCCCGCCGCAGCAGCAATATGTTTCGGCATATTTTTTGTCATAGCTAAAACAACACGAAAAGCATCTTTAGGGTCAATAACTATCGCTTCACTCCTACCTCTATTGATATTCGCCTTTGGAGCATCAACAAGAGAAATACTCTTCACCGTTGGCCTAAGTGCGTTGATTGTTCTACGGCACTACCAAAATATTCAGCGATTACTTTCTGGAACTGAATCTTCTTTTAAGAGTGAGTAAAGAAATCTTCTAGGTAACCTCAGATTAAACCTAGAAATTTGATGAAATGATTTCCTTAAAAGACGCTCAAGAATACGTCCTGCAGCATTGTAGGGTTGGAAGCCCTGAAATTCGCTCTTCACAATCCTCGTTGGGGCTAGTTCTCGCTGAAGAAGTTTCAACTAACGAAAATGTTCCTCCATTTGACAACACAGCGATGGATGGATTTGCTGTGAGATCAGAAGATACGTTAGGGGCGCCTCAACAATTAGAAATTGTAGGCACGATACCCGCCGGCTCTACGCCAGATTTCTCAGTAAGTTCCGGTCAAGCAGCAAGAATAATGACTGGGGCCCCTCTTCCTGAAGGCGCAGATGCAGTTGTCATGGTTGAACTAACAAAAGTAGAGGAAGATTATGTAACTGTTCAAAAAACAGTTCCTCAAGGAAACCACATTCGAAGAGCAGGAGAAGATCTCAAATCTGGACAAGTCGTATTTGAAAAAGGAACCAGACTAACGCCCACTCATCTAGGAGTACTTGCCAGTATTGCTTGTCTAGAAGTAAGCGTTTTCCCCCCGCTAAAAATAGGGGTTATGTCAACAGGTGACGAACTTATTGAAGGAGAAACGCCGTTACAACCGGGACAGATTCGAGACTCAAATCGGCATTCTTTATTGGCTTTGCTTCATGACTTAGGGCTAGAAGGCGTAGATCTTGGTTTGATACCTGATAGCGAAGAAGATATAGAAGCCACAATTCGTTCTGCCTGCTTTGGTGAAGATTCATGTGATGCAGTTATTTCTTCTGGCGGTGTAAGTATGGGAGACTTTGATTATGTCAAGGTAGTTCTTGACCGGTTAGGAGATATGCAGTGGATGCAGGTAGCGATAAAACCTGCAAAACCTTTGGCCTTCGGTCTTGTAGGAGATACTCCAGTTTTTGGGCTACCTGGAAATCCAGTTTCCTCTATGGTTTCGTTTGAATTGTTTGTTTTGCCTGCGCTAAAGAAAATGATGGGCGAGTCTGAAATATGGGCTCCGCAAATTCGAGCTATCGCAGATAGTCCACTTTCTCGACGGCCGGACGGGAAAACTCACTTCGCTCGAGTGCAAGCTTCCATAGAGGATGGAATGTATAGAGTTAAATTTTCTGGAGGTCAAGGTTCGCACCAATTATCAGCTATGGCAGACTCCAATGCTCTTGCTGTTGTACCTGATGGTGATGGAATCGATGAAGGAGAGTTCGTGGAGATAATTTTGCTTCATCAACTTACGCGTCGGCTGAATGCTTCCTAGGGTCTAACCTATTTATTGTGAGAGAAGAGTTAAGAGACACCTTTGGGCGGGTACATAAAGATTTGCGTATCTCTGTTACGGATCGATGCAACTTTCGATGCACGTACTGCATGCCTCCCGAAGGTTTAGATTGGGTTCCTCGCGACGAACTCCTTACTTTCGAAGAAATAGAACGAGTTTCAAAACTTTTGGTAGAGCAATTTGGAATTGAGAGTATTCGTATAACCGGTGGTGAACCTACTGTTCGTGCCCACTTGCCGGTGCTGATAAAAAAACTTTCTCAACTCCCGGTGGATCTTTCAATGACAACAAACGGTGCCACCCTTCGGACTCTTTCAAATGATTTAGTTCAAGCAGGTCTAAAACGAATTAACATCTCTCTTGATTCACTAAGAGCGGACCGCTTTGCTGAATTAACGCTTCGAGACAATCTTCCGCAAGTACTTGATGGTATTCAAGCAGCAGTAGATTCAGGGCTAAGCCCGGTCAAAGTGAATATGGTTGTTATGGCGGGAGTCAATGATGATGAGATTATTGATTTCGCTCGTTTTGGACGTGAACACGGTGTAATTGTCCGGTATATCGAATTCATGCCTCTAGACGCTTCCGAAGGTTGGACAACCGGACAGGTAGTAAAGCAAGAACAAATTCTTGATCAGATAAATTCAGAGTTTCCTCTAGCGCCAGTTCAGCGAACCTCTGCTCCCGCAACCCGATTCACTTACGAGGATGGTCAAGGAGAAATTGGGGTCGTCGCAAGTGTTACTGAAAAGTTTTGTGATACATGTGACCGGATTCGCTTAACAGCTGATGGACAGTTCCGTAATTGCTTGTTCGCGGTAGACGAATTTGATTTAAAAAACTTACTTAGATCGGGCTCAACAGATAAAGAAATCTCTGAAGAGATGAAAAAAGCAGTTGCTTCAAAATGGGCAGGGCATGGCATTGGCACGGTCGACTTCATTCGACCAGCTCGATCTATGTCTCAGATCGGCGGTTAGAAATGGGGGATTTCACTCACTTAGATGATCAGGGGAGAGCCCATATGGTTGATGTCGGGGACAAAGCCAGTTCGCGCCGTAAAGCTGTAGCCCGAGCTGAAATACATATGTCTTCAGAAACAATTCAGGCACTCGCCGTAGGTGGGGTCCCAAAGGGGGATGTTTTAGCTGTTGCTCGAGTCGCAGGTATTCAGGCAGCGAAAAAGACTGCAGAATTGATCCCGTTATGCCACCCTCTTCCACTTACTTCTGCCACAGTTGAATTTGAGATCAAAGAAGACCGTATAGAGATTGAATCTAAAGTGGAAACCTTTGGCCAAACAGGAGTAGAGATGGAAGCACTTACCGCTTGTTCTGTTGCTGCTTTAACAATTTATGACATGTGTAAGTCTCTTGATCGACTGATGGTCATAGGATCAGTTGCTTTATGGGAGAAAGAAGGCGGCAAGTCTGGGGACTGGAAACGCGGTCAGTGAACATGTTTCGCGCGTAATGCGCGATTATTCGCGCTATTCGCGCGAGGAAATCCACCAAAATACAGTGTTTTGATACTAAAGTCTCTTTTCACCGGTTAGAAGCCGGTATAGCAAGGAGGAAATGGTGCTAATTCTGTTAGGGCTCGCAGTTTTGTGGGCAGCGGTTCTTCTTCCCCCTATTCTTAGACGTAACACTCGACGAACAGTCCTGCGTCCACCTCTTGCTCTTGCGGGTGCACATCAGACCAGCGGGTGGCAGGCAATACAAAAAGCGGCAAAAGAAATTCCCAACAGCGCTCAAGCAGCCAAACGCCGACGCCGAGACGTCTTACTAGCTTTGATAGGTATTGCAATAATGACTTTACTTTTTGCCTTCGCAGTTGGAAGCATCATGTGGATGATTCACTTCTTAGCAGATGTAGCACTTGTTGGATATGCAACTCTTCTTACGCTACGAAACCAGAAGGTGCTAGAAGGCCAAGATGTTGTGGTTCCTTTCCGCCCAGCATCACCTTTAGTTCCAGACACTGGTATAGCGATGAGAGACGAAGCAGTTCTTCGTCGTCAAGCCAACTAGAGACCATTAGGCTACGATCCACCCAATAAACGGGGGTGTAGCTCAGTTGGCTAGAGCGCTACGTTCGCAACGTAGAGGTCGGCGGTTCGATTCCGCTCACCTCCACCAGTTATCAGATCTTTCATTTCTGATTATCAGACTCCACAGCAGATAAAAGAATTTCAAAAATGTCTTTCTGTTTATTCTGCACTTCGGACCAACTCGGAATGAAAGGGCTTTCTGCCGGATTTTGGAGAAAGTCTTCGCCTGCTTCAAGAACCGATTGTCCAAATAAAGAAACCATCATTTCTTCTTGCTCACGGTTGTAAGACATCGCATTAGACACAGCGTCACTTTCGTAGTGAACAATCAGTTCATGGGCTGCTCTCATATAAGAAGCACGTAGAGTACGGAAACTTTCTTGAGTCAAAGTCAAACCTGAAGCAGAGAGTTTCCGGAAAAAGGCTTTAGCAATGTCTCTACTCATTCGATGAAGACCAGTCGTTTTATCCTCATCAGATAGCGGCTGGTGTTTATGATCGTAATCACTAGCTATATCTACCTGACAGATTCTCGCATTGGGGTATCTGGCATAAACTTCAGCAAGTACTCCGATTTCAAGCCCCCAATCTGAAGGAATCCTGAGCGAACGAGCAACACTGACGTCCATAGCGCTTTCACCCGCTAATGGGTAACGAAAACTATCCAGATATTCAAGTTCATCAGTCCGACCAAACGTTGTTGCAAGTGCACGAATTAGAGGAGTGACGTATAAGCGACTCACACGCCCATGCAAACGTGGCGCTCCTTGGTCCACTGAAGAGCGATAGTAGTAACCCTTAGCGAATGCATAGTTGAATGAAGGTTGAACTACTGGATATACAAGACGAGCAAGCAGAGAACGGTCGTAGTTTTTAATATCAGCGTCATGGCAAGCGATTGTTTGGAACTTTTTCCTAGATAAAAGATAACCCAGGCAAAACCAAACATTCTTGCCTTTACCAGACTCTCCTAATGAGAAACCAAGAGTTTCAAGTGAATCATCAACTTCTCGAAGACGCGGGCCGTCTTGCCAAAGTATGCAGTGTTTTTGTGGTAATTGAGAAAAAAACTTTTTTGCAATCTCAAATTGTTCCCTTGAAGCATTATCAAGACCAATAACTATTTCATCTAAATAATCTGCAGATGCAAGTTCGGCAACTATACGAGGTAATGCAGAACCCTCTAACTCGCTGAATAAACAAGGAATCACAAGAGCTATCGGATTTTTTTTACCCCATTGACTTAAATCTTTTTCTAAATCAAAAAGATCACGATCTCGTAGCTGGTGAATAGTTCCAATAGGACCATTTTGAAAAAAGTCAGGCATAAGTTCAGGCTAGACGCACCTCAGCAGGATATATCCATCTACGATCAGTATTAGATGAAAATAGATTTAGTTGCATATGGATATAAACCTGGTTTAGAAACACAATCAGGCGAACTAGGACGAATAGTGCGGGTGGACCGCGGAGAATGTGATGTCGTTACTTCAAAAGGAGTTCTGAGAGTTCTTTCTGACTCTCAGCGATCTCAAAACCTCCTAGCCCCGGTAGTAGGCGATTGGGTTTCAATAATTGAAGATCCTGACCTCGGACTCTTAATCAACGAAGTACTTCCGCGTTCTAACGCACTTTCTCGACGCGACCCTTCCGAACAAATAATTGAACAAGTGCTAGTTGCAAACATAGATCATGTATTCATTGTTCACGGATTAGATCGTCCCTTACCTCCAGGACGACTCGAAAGGTTCCTTATCATTGCCGAAGATAGCGGCGCTGAAGTCTCAATAGTTTTGACAAAAGCTGATCAAGCTGAGGAGATTTCTGAAGTGAAAGCAATCATTAAAGCGGTAGCGGAAGATAAACCTATTTTTGCAGTAACTCTTCGAGACGGTTTTATTGAAGGCCTAGATGAAATAAGCAAACTAATGGAGGCAGGAAAGACCATTGCACTGATCGGAGAATCAGGAGCTGGTAAATCTACATTAATTAACGCTTTAGTTGACGACGAAATCATGGCTACTGGTGAAGTAAGAGAAAGAGACAAAAAAGGACGGCATACCACCGTTACCCGTGAGATGATTCTGAGCCCAAACGGAGGGGTTTTGATAGACACCCCAGGAGTAAGATCGGTTGGAATATGGGATGCTCAGGAAGCATTGGAGAGAGTGTTCAAAGACCTTGAACACTTATCACAACAATGCCAGTTCAATGATTGTGCGCATTCCACAGAACCAAATTGTGCGATAAAAGAGGCAGAAGAAAAAGAAATCATAGACCCCTACCGAGTTGAGAGATATCTTGCTTTGCAAAAAGAATTAGAAGAGCAGACTAACCGTTAAAGAATCATGAAAATACTCCCGGTTCACTCACAGGGTGAAAAATTATCTTAAGGTGCATGTATGGCATTTAAAAAAATGTTTTTAGACCACCCGTCTTCAGTTGGAGAGACATATCTGCAACATGGAGGGCGCGCCATAGTTTTAGCCTTGCGCATGTTCGGAGCAGGAATAGCGGCAATAGTTCATGCCATAATTCCTGGCTTGTTTGCAGCAACTGCTGGAGATGTAGCAATAAAAATAGCGGAAGACATATCAGAACTTCGTGAAACTTCAAATGACGCATGAAAGCAGATCCTCTCTGCATTGAGTTAACTCGAGGAGAGTCAGTAGAAAGTGTCCACTTTGTTGATATTGCAGTAGTTGACTCCAATGGAAAAGAAACGATGTCTCTTGGGGATACTGGCAAGTCCGTGCTTCCTCGATCAGCTATAAAACCAATTCAAGCATTGCCACTTATCGAAACTGGTGCAGCAGAAAAATTTCACCTTGATGAAAGAGAGGTAGCTTTATCCTGCTCTAGCCATAGTGGAGAAAAACTCCATGTAGAAGCTATAGAGAGTTGGCTTTCAAAAATTGGTTGCCGTCCAGATGATCTTCAATGCGGTCGCCATGATCCAATGAATTTCAATTTAGTTTTAGACGAAATTTATAGTGAAAGAACACCGAGAGTAACAGCAAACAATTGTTCAGGTAAACACACTGGATTCTTGACGGTGATGCGACACCTTGACATGGATCACGGAAATTACTTGGATCCTTCTCACCCATTACATACAGATTATGTGACTCCAATGTTGAGTGAAGTTTGTCACGTAGACCTCTCAAAACAACAGCCAGGTATAGATGGCTGTGGGATACCTGTTTGGGCAGTTCCGCTTAGTGGCCTAGCTGTTGGTTGGGCTGAGATGATCCGCAAGCCGTCTGCTGCACCATTATTTGAGGCCATGAAAAATCAAGCTTTTTACGTAGCAGGAACAGATCGAGTATGCACTGAAATCATTTTGTCTACCGCAGGCAGAGCGATAGTGAAAACTGGAGCAGAAGGAGTATTCTGCGCCGTAATTCCTGAAGAAGGAATTGGGGTAGCACTGAAAGTACGTGACGGGGCATCTCGTGCTGCAGCAGCAGCTTTAAAGTGGGTGCTAAGCGAGTACGGCATTGTGGAGAGAAAATTTTCTGAGCCTCTGACTAACCATGCTGGTAAACACATTGGGGAAATTCGTGTGTCTCTTCATTGAGCATTTGAAATTATTTACAAGTAGGAAACAGGCCCGAAACGTTACGAATGTAGTTTCTGACATAACATATTATTTGTCTAAACCCACTGAGTATTTATAAAAAATAGTCAATGATTTTTCGATAGGAGCCACCTTGAAGTTAGTTACAGCAGTTATAAAACCTTTCAAACTTGATGACGTAAAAGACGCATTATCCGTATTAGGTATTCAAGGTATGACCGTGAGTGAAGTGCAAGGCTTCGGGCGTCAAGGAGGACATAGCGAAACATATAGAGGCACTGAATACAAAGTTCTCTTCACCCCAAAAACCAGAATTGAAGTAGTCGTTGATGATGACCAAGCTGATTCAGTAGTTGAGTCAATAGTGGACGCTGCACGTACAGAAAAAATTGGTGACGGTAAAGTATGGGTAACCGATGTAGATAATCTGATACGTATTCGAACTGGAGAACGTGGTCCAGAAGCTATCTAAGAGAAATTAGGAGAACCCGTGGCAACTTACACCGTATTTCATAACCCCAATTGACATGCTTCAAAGAATGCTTTAGCGGTCGCTGAAGAATTAGGTAAAGAAGTAGAAGTGATTCTTTATATGAAAGAACCTCCAAGTGCTGAAACGCTAAAGCGAATAGCAGACGGCTTGGATGATCCAGTAGAAGATTTGGTACGTAAAGACTCCCAATTCAAGAAACTCGAACTTAACGAAGAAGACTATGTGGGTAATTCTTCCGCAGTAATAGATTTACTGTCACAGAAAAAAGCTTTAATTCAGAGACCAATTCTGGTTCGTGGGGATCTGTCCACAGATCAGAAAGTTGCTGCCTGTATCGGAAGGCCAAAAGAGAAAATTTATGAATTCTTCGGGCAAGATGACTGATGACGCCTACCGCTGATCTTTGCGACAAATACGGTGAAGCCATAAAAGTTATTCCTGGTCCATTTATCAGCTATGGCGGCAAACAAACGATCAACGGAGAAGCAGTCACGATAGATCTTGAAGACGACAACTCCCTTGTCCGTGAAGCTCTAGAAGGGGAAGGCAAAGGAAGAGTCTTGGTTGTCGCAGGAAAAGGCTCAATACGTTGTGCTTTAGTCGGAGGAAATTTAGGTTCCCTAGCATCGCAGAATGGTTGGGGTGGAATAGTGATTGACGGTTGCGTGCGAGATGCAGAAGAATTGTCAACTTGTCAAATAGGAATTTACGCACGCGGAACTTGTCCGCGACGTAGCGAGAAGCAAGGAAAAGGTAGCCGTAACGTTTCAGTAGAGATTTCAGACGTAACGATTTCTCCTGGTATGAAGATTTGGGCAGATGCAGATGGTGTGGTTGTTGCAGACCAAAACATCGATTCATGAAAACCTTATGGCATTTAGTTAAAAGATTTTTTGGTTCACTTAAACAAAAATCCGTAAATCAGGAAGAGCTTCTCTGGGTTAAGCGCATTTTGTCTCAAGAAGAGATGCATTTATGGAAAGAAATGCCTGAGAACGATCAATGCCACTCAATAGAGGTAGCGCGAAGAGCAGAAATGCTCCTAGGGAAATTCGAACCAGAAATTCTTGCAGCAGCTTTACTACACGATTTAGGTAAAACAAAAAGTCAGGCGGGTGTATGGACACGCGTTCTGGCTACTCTTTTGGGGCTGATTCTTCCTAAAGAGAAGAAAGAAAAATGGGCCGAGAAATCAGGCATCTCAGGAAAGATCGGTCAATACCTTCAACATCCTGCTCAAGGGGCGAATCTTCTAAGATCAGCAGGGAGCGCTCCGCTTGTTGTCGCATGGGCTGAAGAGCACCATCTACCCGAACGGTCATGGACAGTTAATTCAGAAATTGGAAATATTTTAAAAGCTGCCGACAACGATTAATTTCTACCGCGGTATCAAACCAAGGTTATTTCGAGCTCTATCTAGAGTTGCACTAGCTACTTCACGGGCTTTGCTAGCACCTAGAGCAAGTAGGCGACTCGTTTCTTCAGGGTCATTTGCCAATTCACGATATTTATTTTGTATAGGGCGAAGCATCTCAATTACGGCTTCGGCGGTAGCACCTTTCAGGTCGCCATAGTTGTTTAACCCCGCGCCTGCACTCTGAGGATTTTGACCCGTTGCCGCACCGAGTATTGAAAGAAGATTCGATACTCCAGGCTTATTCTCTGTATCAAATAGGATCTCGCCATCACTATCGGTAACGGCACGTTTTATCTTCTTTTCAATTGTTTTTTCATCATCTAGTAAAGAAATAGACCCTTGCGGGCTATCTTCCGACTTCGACATTTTGTTAGTCGGGTCTTGAAGATCCATTACACGAGCTCCAGCAGGAGGAATGACAGCCTCAGGAACAACAAAGGTTTCGCCGTAACGGTTATTAAAGCGTTCTGTCAAGTCACGCGTTAATTCAACATGCTGGCGCTGGTCTTCGCCTACAGGAACTTGATCGGTGTCATAAAGAATAATGTCACTAGCTTGCAAAGCCGGATAAGTAAATAATCCACCGGAAACAAAGTCTGCTTTATCAGATTTATCCTTGAATTGGGTCATGCGCCTCAACTCGCCAAAAGAAGCCGTACACTCCATAAGCCAAGCGCATTCCGTGTGTTCAGAAACATGACTTTGTATAAAAAGAGTGCTTTTATCTGGATCTATGCCCACAGCAATCAACATTTGGGCCAGAGAAAGAGTTGAGGCTCTCAGCTCTTCTGGATCTTGTGGAAGAGTCAACGCATGCAAATCGACAACACAGTAAACGCTTTCATTCTCATTTTGTAATGCAGCCCAGTTCTTTAAAGCACCCAAAAGGTTGCCGAGATGAACAGAGCCAGAAGGTTTTATACCGGAGAAAATACGTGCCATTACAGCTCACACTAATAGCCCAGCCACAAGAATGGGGTGACAATTACCCAATAAGTTTCCCTATTCACCCCTTTTACTCTTCCACCCTCTACGGTCATGCCTATGAGCGTTACCGTGAACACCCCAGTATTTGATGGCCCATTTGATTTATTACTTCATCTAATACTTAAAGAAGAAGTGGAACTTTATGAAGTGTCACTTTCATCAGTAGTTGATGCGTATATTGCTGAGCTTGAACGACTTGAGAATTTAGACCTTGAACTAGCTACTGAATTTCTTCTTATCGCCGCAATTCTCGTTGAACTTAAGACTCGTCGAATGCTTCCCGATAAAGAGCGGGATGACCTTGATGACGAATTTGGTTTATGGGAGGAAAGGGACCTGCTATTAGCACGGCTCTTAGAATGCAAAACTTTCAAAGACGCTGCAGTTATTTTGCGCAGGTTGTCTCTCGATGCTTCTCAATCTTGGCCACGACAAGCAGGACTAGAAGAACGCTTTTTGGGCTTAGCGCCGGATTTGTTAGCGGGAATCACCTTAGAAGACATTCGAAACTCTTATATATCTGCAATGACTCCTCGGCCCACACACCAGGTTGACACTCATCACATCGCACCCATAAGAATTAGTGTCGCCGACGCAGTATCAGAAATAATTGAAGAGATACCTCGCTCAGGAACGATTTCATTTCGTGAAATAACCTCAGGTCTTGTTGACCGCATAGAGGTAATCGTGCGCTTTCTCGCAGTCCTTGAACTCTTTAAACAAGGAGTCATAGAAATTGATCAAATAGCTAGTTTTGGAAACATTGAGATGCGATGGGCTGAAGATGCCGGACCAGCAAATGTGGATCTAATTGATACCTACGACGGTTAAAAAATGAACGAATCAGAACATCTACATGTAAGGCAAGTCATTGAATCCATCCTCATGGTGGCCACTGATCCAGTTCCACCTAATCTGCTTGCTCAACTTTTGGAGAAACCAACATCAGATATTGAATCAATGTGCGACTCACTATCAAAAGAATATCAACAAGAGAACCGTGGCTTTGTTCTAGTCAAAGTTGGAGGTGGGTACCGGTATCAGAGTCATCCGGAACAAGCCCCTTGGGTAGAGCGGTTTGTTATAGAGGGCCAAAGCACTCGACTAACAGCCGCAGCGTTAGAAACTCTCGCAATAGTCGCGTACAAACAACCCATTTCACGAGCCCAAGTTTCTTCTATACGTGGTGTCGATGTTGATGGAGTGATCCGCACACTGCAACAACGAGGTTACATTGATGAACTTTCACGAGATACAGGACCAGGAAACGCTGTGCTTTTTGGAACAACACAAGCTTTTCTAGAACGTATGGGCCTTAACTCGCTAGAAGATCTTCCCTCCTTAGGAGATTTTGTTCCGGGAGCTGAAGTCGTTGAAGCGTTAGAACGCGGCTTGCTTTACGATGCAGACACACAAGAGGTAATTGAAGAAGAGTCTTCTAATTCAGAATCTGAGTAATGTGAGCGACGAGACGTCAAAAGGCGAGCGATTACAAAAAGTCTTAGCCCGCGTCGGATTTGGCAGCCGAAGAGCCTGCGAACAGTTAATCCTTGACGGCAAAGTAAAAGTTAATGGGCAACAAGCACAACTTGGGAGCAGAGTAGAAGTAGAAACCGATTTGGTAACTGTAGAAGGAGCTCCCATAGGAGTAAGACCGGACTTTGTGTATTACCTACTTAACAAGCCTTTAGGAGTTGTTACCACAGCAGATGACCCACAAGGGCGGCCCACAGTAGTTGAAATGGTGCCAGAAAATCCGAGAATTTTCCCAGTAGGGCGACTGGACTCAGATACGGAAGGACTCTTGATTCTTACAAATAATGGAGAACTGACTCATCGTCTTACTCACCCTTCATTCGGAGTAGAGAAAGAATACGTAGCGGTAGTTGAAGGAAAACCAGCACGTTCATCTCTCCGTCTCTTACGAGAAGGGGTTGTGCTTGAAGACGGAAAAACTGCTCCTGCTAAAATTGCACTTATTGAACAAGAAACTATTCGACTCACTATTCACGAAGGAAGGAATCGTCAAGTTCGACGGATGTGCTCAGCGGTAGGGCATCCTGTCAAAAGACTTGTTCGTACTCGTATCGGACCGTTATCTGATCGCTCTTTATCTCCAGGGTCATGGCGAGAGTTAACAACTGCTGAAATAAGATCTTTGGAGAAGTCAGTTGCAGATTCAAATTAATTCAACAGAGAGTCAAGCCAGCCTCCTGTAACATTTGTAGTAATGATTATTTCTTTATTTACCCATCAAG
>CATISD010000039.1 GCA_949538625.1 Acidimicrobiales bacterium AG-410-I20 | reverse complement strand
GGTGGACAAGGCCAGCACTCCTCGTCGTATCCAGGGATATCAGATTCTGTTGCATAAACGGTTCCGTCATCCGGTACCGGATGCCAACCCGGCAACGTTTGGTCCCATACAAATATTCCGCTAGGAGTATGTAGCGACCAATATCCATATGAAGTGCCATCTGTTTCTAACGTAAATCCATAAGGTGGCTCACCGTCAAATATTGGACAATCCACTTCTTCAGTCGTAATTTCCGGTTCAGTAGTTGTCGTTTCTTCAGTAGGAGGAGGTTCTTCTGGAGGGGTAAGAGGGTTACCACAAGCGCAACGCACCCGAGGAATACCATCGTCATCTACAAGTACAGCGGTACCTGCTTCAAGAACAGCAAGAAACGGTACGGCCTCTCCTTCCGAATAACCATGATTAATAACCAGAGTGTTTTCAAGAAGAACAACAGCGGTTAATGACCTCAAATAGTCGGGAATTTCATCAACAGCAATACCTTGTACTCCGGCCCAAGCCGCAGCGCGATCAGGATTGTTCACAAGAAATTCAATCATTTTCTCTACATCACAAGAATTCTCCCCAGTTCCTCCGTATAGGCCTGAAGTGTCAGAGCTAACTGTTCCAGTAGAAAGGTCTTCAGTCGGCACTTCAAGTGTGTAGTTGGCAAAAGAAGGACCGAAAGGATCAGGACCTAAAGAGTTATTTGGCTGGAATACATAATCTGATACGGGCGATAAACCATCGAAATTTGCTTCGTCAGAACTTCCGCCTCTAGTAGTAGCGATAACGATGCCGGCGATAAGCGCAAGGATGATAATCACGGCAATGATTCGGGCATCACGTCTCTCAAATGTGTTCTTAAAAAAAGCTACAATTTTTTCCTGCATGTAAGTACCAATCTTGTTTATTTTTAGAAGTGTCCTACCTTGTTAAGGTAGAACACTTATGTGGCATATATCTAATTTCTACTTTTAATTTAAATAATTAGAACCTCAAAGTAAAATTTGGGCAGTCACTTAATTCAAAGGTCAAAGTAGTGGATGATTTAGAAAAACCTTCGGGAGGAGAAGAGGGAAAAAGATTACAAACCTCTTATAACTCAAAATGGTTTAGCAAGTCTCACCCAAGAGTTCGACGAATAGCGCTGGTTTTTCTTGTGGCAGCCTGGGTAGGTAGCGCCATTGGTATTTGGTGGGATATAGGTCAGATACAAGAGAAAGGCATATTTGAAATAACGGACTCATCTTGTGATGATGAACTTTTTTATGAATTGAACAGGCAAATTGACGACTTAAAGTTACAACTTGAAATGGATGTTGATGCAGGATGGATTACTCAAGCTGAAGCCGATGAGAGAATTAGTGACTTAAGAGAAGAGGTTGTTAAATATAAAGAACAGGAAGAGTCAGACTGTTTTCGTACTGGATCTCTCCTTATAGGAGCTGGTGCTTTTATAGTCATCTCAGTTCCTCTTGCTGTTATTGCCGTAGTTAGAGGCCGGCGAAAAGAAAAACTTGGCTTTAGTTCATCGATTCCAAAGCAACCAAAGAAGAACAATGACATGTTTAATGACTCCGACGATTTTGATAACCCTATATTTAGTTAAATTGATTTAGAAGAGGTAAGAATGTTTACAATTCCCGATCTGAAACGTTATGACGTTGATGCATACGATTGTCGCATCCATGTTGCTGAAATGGGCGAAGGGCCGTTGGTGCTCCTTGTTCATGGTTTCCCCGAGTCATGGTATTCATGGCGGTTTCAGCTACCAGCCTTAGCTAAAGCCGGCTACCGAGTTGCCGCAATAGATGTACGTGGTTATGGCTCTTCCGAGGCACCAGAAGAGATAGAGGCATACCGGCTGATGGATCTTGCTGGTGACTGTGTTGGAGTAGTTGAAGCACTCGGAGGTAGAACCGCCACAATCATCGGTCATGATTGGGGTTCTCCTATTGCTTCTTCTGCTGCTCAAATAAGACCAGACGTTTTTACTGCTGTGGCTTTACTCAGCGTCCCGTTTTCTCCAAGAAATAGACATAGACCAACAGATATATTTCGGTTCATTGGGGGCGACGAAGAGTTTTATATTGAATATTTTCAGGAACCAGGCCGAGCTGAAGCAGAGATAGCTTTGAACCCAAAACGTTGGCTAGAGGGGTTTTACTTTTCTGCCTCGGGTGATAGTCCGCCATTAAAAGCTGGAGAAAAATCTATGGGATTTGTAGCTCCAGACAGTCTTTTAGGGGACCGATTTTTATTTCCATCTGAACCGTTGAGTTGGATGACAGAGGAAGATTTGAGTTTTTACGCTGAAGAATTTCATAAAGCCGGTTTTACTGGTGGGCTCAATCGGTACCGAAATGTTGATCGAGACTGGATTGATTTTAGAGGATGGCATGGCGCACCGATCCTCCAACCATCGATGTTCATTGGGGGAGAAAAAGATGGCCCAACGATATTGGGAGCGTCAGCGATTGCTGGGTTTAAAGAATCTCTTCCCCAATTACATAGTTCAACGATTCTGCCTGACGTTGGCCATTGGATACAGCAAGAAGCAGCGGAACAAGTTAACGAGTTGTTAATTGATTTTCTTAAAAACGTAAGTTAGAGGTTGTGCTTCTCATTGAGACCGTTTCTGTTCTAGGGTTAGTGAATGGCCGCGGATAAATCAGGAAAACTGACTCGGTCACTGACGTTTCGTCATGTATTTGCGCTTTCGACTGGCGCCATGCTTTCATCTGGACTTTTTCTACTTCCAGGAATAGCAGCGGCAAAAGCCGGACCAGCAGCAATACTTGCCTACTTAATTGCAGGGCTATTGGCTGTTCCCGCCATGCTTAGCGTTTCAGAACTCTCTACTGCTCTTCCTAAAGCTGGGGGTGCATATTATTTCTTAGAACGTGCACTTGGTCCAGCGGTTGGAACTGTCGCGGGTCTCGGAGCATGGTTATCGCTTGTTTTAAAAGATGCTTTCGCCATGGTTGGTATGAGCGCATACCTTGTTTTGATCGTAGATGTGAATTCAAAAAATCTTGCGCTGATCTTGATCGCATTTTTCACATTAATAAATGTTGTTGGTTCAAAAGCTAGTGCATCCTTACAACTCGTTTTGGTCAGTTTTGTTATTGCGGTAATCGGTTGGTTCATTGTCGATGGGCTTTTTGAAATCGGTTCAAAAGGAATTACTGATTCAAACCTTGAACCTTTCTTCACTACTGGCGGTTCGGGAGTCATGGCAGTAGTTGGACTTGTTTTCGTTTCTTACGGCGGATTAACAAAAGTTGATAGCGCAGCGGAAGAAGTAGAAGATCCATCTCGGCGCATTCCCCTTGGAATGGCTGCTTCGTTAACTGTCGCCACTCTCTTGTACACCCTCGGTGTTTTAGTAGCAGTAGCAGTACTACCACCCGAAGAATTACATACAGATCTTGCCCCAATTCATTCTGCAGCAGAAGCAATTCTTCCGCCCTTTGGTGCAGCACTCATTGTTATTGCTGCACTTGCTGCATTTGCATCCGCAGTAAATGCAGGCATTCTTGCGGCTGCACGCTATCCGATGGCAATGGCGCGCGATGGCTTACTTCCAAAAGGGATAGGAAAAATCAGTAAATTTGGAACACCTATAGTTGGTGTAATTTCAACCGGTAGCGCCATCGCGATTGTCGTTTTAGCGTTCAATGCAGAGGCAATCGCTAAGTTAGCGAGCTCCTTCGTACTCTTAACGCTGGGTCTAGTAAATCTTGCAGTATTAGTTTTGAGAGCTTCGCAGATCCAGTCATATGCTCCTTCTTTCCGTGCCCCCTTCTACCCCTTCACACAGTTTGTAGGAATAGCTATTTCGGTTTATCTCATTTGGCAATTAGGGCCCACTCCCCAAATTTTTGTGGTTTCAGTTACTGCTGTTGCTTGGACATGGCACCATTTTTATGCCACCGGACGCACAAAACGTGCAGGTGCTATACGTCATGTTTTTGAACGGTGGGGCAAAGAAGCAGACCGGGGTCTTGATAGAGAAATGAGTGCGGCTATGGCTGGACATGGTTTAAGAGAAGCTGACGATTACGCCGGACTTATCGCACGAGCTTCTGTACTATCTGCTCCAGAAAACGCCGACATAACTGAAGCGGCGAGCCGCGCTGCCACAGTTCTTTCACAACAAATTGGTCTTTCAACTGAGAAAGTTACAGAGCAGTTTTTGGAAACTGGATCGTTATGGATTCAACCATCTAAAGAACATTCAACAGCTACTCCAGTAGCTTTTTTTGAAAATATTGAAAGTGACTATCTTGTTATTGTCCGGTCTGCTCAAGGAATACGTATTCCGGCTTCTTGGGGTGGTTCTGGTGAACGAGTCAATGCATTGTTTTTTCTTGCCGGAACTAATGCGAATCCCGGTAGATCACTTCGTCTTGCAGGAGAACTAGCGCAACACTTGCGGTCCGGTACAGAGGATGTCGGCAAAGCCATTGATGAAGTGGGAGTAAAATCAGCCCTTTTACCTGAAGCAGCATTACGGCAACACACTATTTTTCCGGAAGGTCTTGATTCTGGCCTCATAAATAAAAAAGTCAGCGACATTGAATTGCTAGCAGGAGCTGCGATCGCAGCAGTTGTTCGAAACGGGATTTCAGTAGAAGTGCATGAAGAACTAGTTATAGAGTCTGACGATCAAATAACAGTAATAGGTCCGCTTGAAACCATGCCTCCAATTGGTGGCCCTGTTCCAGTGGTTGAAAAGTAGAAAACTAAGAAACTAGTATTTTTTTCAATTCTGCCATACCGCTAATTGTTTCTTTTGACGAAGAAGCAATCGGGGCAATATTTAAATCTTTTGCCCCACTTTCAATAAACGGCTTCAACCATTTAGCGATATCGCTTGGAGACCCGACTGGAGAATATTTTTCAAAAAATGAAAAGGAAGTTCCGTAGAAGCGTTCCATAGCTGGACTTAGAATTTGCTTTCCCTCTTTTGGCGTGTCCCCGAAACCAATCCAAATCTGATATCCATGGCGCCACTTCACATCAGTTCTCCCATATCTTTCAGCAACATTTTGAGACTTAAGAACTCCGTCAAGAAATCTTTCTGGTGAGCACCAAGAAGCAAGCCAACCATCTCCAAGTCTTCCCACTCGTTCAATCGCAGCATCAGAACGTCCACCAATTGTTATAGGAACAGATACAGATGGAGGAGGGCGGATAGACACTGCCGGTACTGAATAAAATTCCCCTGAATAATCGACGGTTTCCCCTTCTAGTAAAGAGCGCAAAATCTTCAAAGCCTCATCGGTACGTCTACCGCGGGTAGCAGGATCTATTCCCACTGCTTTCATTTCATCTCGGTCTTCTCCGCCAATTCCTACTCCAAAAGTAAGTTTCCCAGGGGAAAGATCACACAAGGTAGAGATTTGACGCGCTACTACAACTGGATGTCGTAATGCGAGCAAGTAAACACCAACGTAAACATCAAGAGAAGGCTGTAATCCTGCTAACCAAGAGACTAAAGTCAACCCATCAATTCCCTGACCACCCCGAAAAGAAACATGATCTGCGGTAATCAGATGATCAAGTCCAGCGTTAATTGCAGATTCAACGTAGGCTGATGCATCTTCGTAAGACTTAAAACCTGAGGGTGGGATTGATAAACCGATTCGCAGATCTTGATTATTCACGATCTCGTTTTTCACCGAAATAATCCCATGAAGTAATTTTGTCAGCAGATCTGTGCCTTGGCGCTACCCCCCACTTGCCCTTGGGATGACCAAGCGGGATTAGAGCAAGTACTTCGTAACGTTCAGGAATATTTAAGAGATCACGAACTTCATCTTCATAAATTCGGTGCAAAGTAGTTAATGCAGTGCCAAGACCTAAAGATCTAGCGGCTAACATAAAATTTTGCACCGCAGGGTATACCGAAGCGTGAGTTGGTCCGACTGGCATAGGTCCTTCATCATCGTAAACCGTCATATCGATTGATGGCATAAGAATCAAAACATGAACAGGAACATGCTCTAGGTTTTCGGCTAAATGAACCGTGGCACGATTGTTGCGCTCCCACCCTTCACGAACTGCTTCATTAGGGAAGTCTTTCGGAGCGATAGCAGGTTCGTATCGCGCCCATCCCTTACGGTAAATTTTCGCTAACTCAAGTCTTAGGTCAGGATCTTGCACGATTAAGAACTGATAAGGCTGAATATTGCCTCCACTAGGTGCTTGAACTGCAGCTGCAAGACAGGTCCAAATATCTTCTTCAGAAACAGGTTTTTCTTTGTATCGTCGCATTGCTCGAGAAGTCATTAAACCCTCTAATAAGCCAAGTTTTTCTTCTTCCATGTCAGAGTTCCCTTTATCATTCACCTGTGAATTTTGGCGATCTTTTTTCTTTTAAAGCAGTCAACGCTTCTTTATGATCAGTTGAAGAAAAAGTCGCAGTTTCAAGAGCGGTAGAAAGATCAAAAGCAGGGCCCGCGGTTTGTTTAATCCAAGCATTTACAGATTGTTTCGTATATTGAATGGCCTGAGGTGCTCCTGCAGCAAGACGCTTAGCCCAAGCTAAACCAGCTGCTTGACACGACTTTGCATCTGGTGTTGATTCGGCCACTAAACCAATACGAACTGCTTCTTCTGCAGATATTGGATCTCCGGTAAGAAGAAAGCGTTTCGCCAACATAGGGCCTATTGCTAAAGGCCAAGCAATCACACCGCCATCTCCAGCAACAATTCCAACTTGGACATGTGGATCGGCCAGTCGTGCAGTTTCAGACATCACAACAACATCGCAAAGTAATGCAATACTTGCCCCCAACCCAATGGCATGCCCTGTTATTGCTGAAACAATAGGTAAATGAACA
Source organism: Acidimicrobiales bacterium AG-410-I20 (assembly GCA_949538625.1). Taxonomy (GTDB): domain Bacteria; phylum Actinomycetota; class Acidimicrobiia; order Acidimicrobiales; family MedAcidi-G1; genus MedAcidi-G2B. The sequence continues at coordinate 3,635 of CATISD010000039.1, read as the reverse complement.
TCTAAGAGATCCCAAATTAATGATTTACCATCAAGTCTGATGTCTGATGACGCTCCAGGCTTACTTAATTCGGGAAACCAAGAAAAATCTCCGCCTGCGGTAAACGCGTCTTCAGTGCCAGTTAGAAGAACTGCTCTCGCATCTCTTTCGGCTTGAAGGCGCGGGAAAAGATGCGTTAATTCATGATGCATTTGTCCATCAACTTTGTTAAGCGGATCCCCAGTTTTATCAATCGTTACGACAAGTACGTCTCCGTCGTATTCAAAGTGAAGATATTCAAACTCCATATATCAACCTCATAACAATGTAGTGTCAGTTTCTAGCTCCAAAGATAAACGCCCAGTCAACTCATAGATGCGCTGTGCAACCATTGCATGCGTTGAAGCGACTTGTCCATCACGAACGAATCTTTGCAACGGTTCTCGGAGATACACGGCTGTACCTCCTGCTTCACGGCTAAGACTCACTAGAGCATCGCAACATCTTTGGGCCGCATCACATGCAGCCAAGCGAATACTTCGCCGGTTTTCAATCGTTAAAGAATCACCCTTTAATGCTGTTTCCCAAGCAGACCCAAGAGTTTCCAATAAAAACGCCCTTGAAGATCTTGCAGTTGCTTCTGCTACAGAAAGAACTGTTTGACCTGAAGCACGCTCAGCAAGCGTACGGCTTGAACCTTGAGGCTTTTTGGAAGCCGCTATTTCTTGAAAACGGGAAACAGCTCCATCTAATAATCCAATAGACACAGCAGCAACTCCCGCGGCTAGAACTCCATAAAAAGGAAATCGCCATTGAGGCCCATCAAGAAGTGGGGCAGCATCGGTGATTTGTACCCATCTACCTTCCGGGACAAAAGCAGATTCAGCGTGATAGTCCGTAGACCCTGACCCAGCAAGACCAGTTACCTGCCAGTTATCTAAAAATTCAATATCAGTTGGGTTCATAAAAACAAAAGGGGCGAACAAGCCATCATCTCTTTTAATCTGCTCCCCATCTTTGTTGAAAATTCGAGTTCCACCACCAATCCAAGTGCAGTGTTCCGAGCCAGAACCCCATTCCCAAGTTCCAGTTACCGAAAGACCGCCGTCTACGACAGTTGCTTTGCCGACGGGAGCAGCAAAACCTCCTGTACAGGAATCTTCAGTTCCGTAAATCAACTGAGCATGTGATTCGGGTAAAAACCCAGCTAAAAGGGAAGTTGTTCCAGCAATCATTACACACCAACCCGATGCACCGTCATAGCGGGATATTTCAGCGATAGAGGCGATCGCAGTTTCAACATCAAGTTCTGGCCCACCGAGATCTTCAGGTACGAATAACCGAAAAAGTGAAGCTTTTTGGAGATCAGAAACCACATCTTTTGGCAAACGTCGATGCGTCTCGATTTCTTCTGATCGTTCTGCCAGAGAAGGACCTAGTGAACGAGCGTTGGCAAGAACATCGATACCCATATAAGCAAACTAGATCATGACTCTAAGTTCAGCCAATAGCGGGTTTGATTTAAACAATAGATGGTGAAACTATTAGATATGAAAAAAATTTGTGTACTCCTCAGTGTTCTCTTATTTACAATTAGTTGTTCGAATAACAATGTTTTCTCTCTAGAAGTAGGGCAATGTTTCGCGGACACTATTTCAAGTGAAGGTGAAGAGGTCCGAAATGTGGACATTGTTGACTGTGAAGAACCGCATTTGAATGAAATCTATGCGGTCGTTGATCTTCCTGAGGGTGATTTCCCACTTGTATTTATTGATGATGACTCAGCTGAAATTTGTTACAACGCTTTCGAGCCTTTTGTAGGACTAGCTTATGAGTACTCAATATATGAAGCGAATTTTTTACGTCCCACGATGGAAACATGGGAAGAGTTGGATGATCGAGAAGTTGTTTGTTACCTCTTTGATATGGAAGGAAAACTCAAAACAGGTACAGCGGCAAACTCGGGTCGATAAATCGATTCAAACTACTTTCTAAGACTTTCAATAACATGACCGCGCCAAGTAAGTTCACCTGTTCGCGCTTCAGCGTTATCTGCAGAAACCGCCAATCGTAGGCCAGCGTTGAGCATGAACCATCGAAAAGGTTCAGGGGCCCAACGACGAGATCTATGCCCAACTATAGGAAGGCCTGTTCGCTCTGTTTCTTCCCCAATAATTAATTCGGCAAGTGTTTGTCCAGATAACTTTGAAGTAGCTACTCCATCACCTACATAACCTCCAGCAGAAGCAAGTCCTGAAGATTTATCAAACAAAACGGAGGGCCACCAATCTCGAGAAATTCCTAAAGGCCCACCCCATCGATGTGTAATTTTTGTATCAGCAAGGATCGGAAACAAACTTTTTAAAGTTGCAATATTTGTTTCATGAACATCAGGTAATTGTTCAGTTGCGGAATTAAGTTTCGAACCAAAAACATATGGCGCCCCGCGGCCGCCAAAAGCTATTCGCCCATCCGCTGTACGTTGACCATAAATAGTCATCAACCTGGCATCGCTAAAGGTAGGTCGGTCTGAAAGGCCAATTTCTTCCCAAACTTCTTCTGAGATTGGTTCTGTTGCAAACATCAAAGAATATATTGGAGCGACTACTCGCCGGTGTCGCCGTATTTGACTGGTGTAACCTTCCGTAGCTCTAACGATTACTTCCGCACGCAAAGAACCACGGTCTGTAAGAACCTGTCCTGAGCGAATAGACAAACAAGAAGTTTGCTCATAAATACTTACTCCACGTCGTTCGCAAGCATCAGCAAGCCCTCGTACCAATCGAGTTGGATGTAAAGCAGCCACCGGCGCAAGAAAACGGCCACCGAGCACATCAGTAGCATTTCCGATTGCCCGAGCCTCATCTGGTCCGACGAATCGAACTTCTTCTTCGGTTAAACCCAGGCGATGGCGACTTTCTACGAAAGAGCGGATTCGATCAAGTTGTCCTTGATTACGAGCCCAAGCTATTGACCCACCTTTCGCATAATGACAATCAATATCTTCGTCTTTCGCTATTCGACCAATGTCATCAACGGCTTTATAAAGAGCACGCATTTGTCGTAACGCAGCATCAGTTGAAGAAGCTTTGGCTATGTCCATTGGGCTTACACCGAATTCACCTAATGCCCATCCACCATTTCGACCAGAAGCACCAAACCCGATTATGTCTTTTTCTACAATCGCGATCCGTAATGAAGCGTCAAGAGAACTTAAATGCCATGCGGTCCATAGCCCAGTGAAGCCTCCACCAACAATAGCTACATCAACATCTTCATCTCCTGGTAAAGGCAAACGGGGAGTAAGGTCACCCGGAAACGAATCATGCCAAAAAGAGAGATTTCGATAGTCCTCATTCATGTTGTAGATCTTAACTGTCGAAACCAATTCCAAATCGGTCGAGCAGTTTGAGCCACAAACCTCTTCGCCCTTCGTTACGATCGGATCGCTTCATCATAGAACTTGTAATTTGTACGCCAAGCCATCGAAATGGTTCGGGTGGAAAAGGAAAAGGATCTTTTCTTACCATTTCTAATTCGGTGCGTTCAGTATCAACCCCATCAACAAGATCTAAAGCGACTTGAGCCCCAAACCTAGTGGCGCCGACTCCTAGCCCTGTATATCCGACAGCCCAGGCCACTTGTCCTTGGTGGCT
>CATISD010000038.1 GCA_949538625.1 Acidimicrobiales bacterium AG-410-I20 | reverse complement strand
CATAAGTGAGTCAAATTATTGGTTTCTATTTCTGGGATTTGCCCTGCGGATGGTGATTCCATAACACAATTCGGGCTTGCGTTGCCGAACATGCGGGCTTTCTGCATGCTTATCAATGGATTATCTTCGTAGCCTAAATCTTTTTCAACCGGGGCGAAGAAAAGACTAGTTCCTTCCGCTCGATCTACATTGTTCAAGACATACACTCTTTGATCTGTTTGTGTGCACATTCCATCACTAGACGAACAAGAACTTAAGTTTGGAGGAGCAGTTAGCACTAGCTCAATATTGCGTGAATCGAAATAAGAGGTTTTTACCCATGAAAGTGCGAACTCCAAAAATTCGCCTGATTCAGGAACGACAATTACAGAATTCTCTTCAACCTCATCAAAAAAACCGGCTTTAATCGCATCTAGAACTAAGAAACTTCCACTCACTCTGCACTCTTGATCGGATTTAACCGATTTCGGACTCACTACTGAGACTGGCCCAAAGAAACCCACAGCAAAATCTCCATCGTCTCGAGAAAATAATTGTGAATCACTTTCTATTTCTATGACTTCTGAGGTGGCTACGATTAATGCAGATACTCCTGTTGCAGGATCAAATACTTCCTTATCTTCAACTGATGCTCCAGGTAATTGCTGGACTTCTCGTTGAAAATTGTCACCAAATAATAATCCTTGTGGATACTTGTTCCCATAAGAAATGCCGACGCCATTTTCGATTTCAAGACACGTATCGATATACCGCAAACTCTTAATAATTTCATAGCGATCTATGAACCCCATTGAGTGAGCAAAACTTTCGTAGTTTGATTCAGTCCATCCGGAACTTTCTAGCCCAATGGGTCTTTCTTCAGATCTTGTTAATGCGAAGGACACCTGGGTCAAAAGTCCAAGTGTCACTATCGTGCTTAATCCCCCTAGGAACACTCTGGACATTTGCTTCTTCGGGTGTTTGATCCTTGAAATGCCTAAAGCCGCAACAGGCAGTAATAAAGCCACAGCGGTAATGAGATACCGGGAAAAAGCCAACGAGAAAGACGGGCGCATGTAATACAAAACCCCTAAATGAGTTAAAGCAGGCAGTATTACTAAAAGCGGGAGTTTAGATGGCTTGCGTATGAGGTGCACTAATGCAAAAACTAGTCCTGTTAAAAGTAGCAAAGATGCCATGAACCCCAGCCAAGGAACACCCCCACTTACTGCTCGCCCCATAGTGATAAATGGTTCTCTTGTCTGAAACGCGTCCGAAATTTGATCAGTGATCTGATAGGGAAGAAAATCGAGATCAGCGAAGAAAATATTTACAAGGGTTCGTTCGACATTATCTATCAGAGAACCGATTCTCTCTCCGAAAGAGATGCTAAGCCCACCGGTAAATAGATTGAATGAGTCAGGCTCTCCTAATGGATGCCCGTAGTAACGCCAATTAAGTAGATACCTGTCCAAACCTACAAATAATAAGATGGGAGCCGAAATTAATACCCATTGGATCAGTTTCTTGACCTCAACTCTGCGGCTTGGTGACTTAAGTAAAACGAATGCAGGGACTATGAGTGCAGGTAACGAAAATAATGCTGTTTGTTTAGTCCCCAGCAGTAAAGCGAACGCCAGTGTTGATATTCCAAGTTTCCAAGGACGGTTCTCTGTCCAACCAAGATACCCAAAAATTAATGCTGACAAGAAGAAAAAGGCAGTTAGAAGATCGGTAAGTGCTACCCCAATTTGTACTCCAATAGTTGGGATCATTAGCCAAATTCCTGCCATAGCTAAAGACACGCCTTTTTTTGCATTCAGCAGTTTCCCCAGACCAAATATTCCTGCTGCACTAGCAATCGCAGCAATCCATTGGTCCAGTCCAATGAAATTAACGCGTTCAGAAAGAACAATGCTTCGAAGTAACGGGATATGGGCATTTATCGGGTAAGAGAACTGAACAGAGTTATAAGGAGAAGCAGGAGAATAAATAAGACTTCCATCTTGTATCCAATAGCCGACTCGAGGGAGATAAGCCGTCAAAATATCATCCATTGTTTGTGGTATGAATACTGATGCTGCGAGTGAAACAAGGAGTAATCCAATGGATCCAAAAAATATGATTGCTGCAGCAGGGACTAAATAAGGTGGGAGTTTAGAAGTTCTTATTTGCTGTAGAACGCTGTTCGGAGAACATTTGGTCTTGACTTTCTTAAATGCTTCCCCAAATGACGGTGAACCAATCTGTCTGAACACAAATGAGGCCGTCAGAATGAAGATGAAGAGTTCAGCCAATAACCAAGCAAGCGGGTTCCCTATTAAACCGAAAAGCGAAAGGAGCCGTCCTAGAACAGCAATTTCTGCATAGTAAAGAACGATCGCTGCGAGTAGCCGGAAATGTTGTTTGCAGTCGTCAAAAATAAGCGTTGTACAAAACGCTGTAGCTATAACTAAAAGAGTTGAGAAGATGTAAAGAAAAATCATCGCTAAAAAATTTCGCCTAACTTAAAGTGCTTTCATGGCCCAAACTCTGAAAAGCAAACTCTTCTATTCGACTTCCTGCCCATTGAAGATCTATTCCAACAGTCACAAAATATGAAGCCAATCCCAATGAGTTGAAACGGTTATCTGTTTCCAGTCGAGTAATCGCTTCAGACCTATCCATTAATCCGTAGCGAATCTGGTTTGACCGCAGAGTGTCATGCTCAGTCATACCTAGACCGATTTGGTACATCAAATTATAGAACGGAGCTGTTCCATCGCCCATTCGCCACGAAGAGGATGAGCGGTCTTCTCCAGAACTCCAGTCATATTTTGATCTCAATAATTCTTCAAGTTTCTCTTCTTCCCAAGGAATATATGAAAACGGTCGAACAAAGTCATGCTTTCTTAAGTAATAGTCAATGAATCCTGTTAGTCCTTCTTTGAAAAGAGCAGGAAACATTCCTGGAGATTGAGTGGCATGCAGACCATAGGAAAGAGCCATTTTCGCCATTCCAGTTGGACCAAGACGATACGAAACCCCACCAGCTTGATTTGGAGAGAAAGTCGCACCGGCAAGCATTGCTTTAAACCCAGTAGTTTCCATTGGATGATCTGCTAAAACTGCGGGTATGTCTCCACGCTCTCGGGCAATTTCACGGGCCCATCGAAAATATGGCTTATCGCCAGCCATCAATATTGGGATAGTCCCCAGTTTAGGTTTCTTTAACCACGCTCTTAATGCGCGATGAATGCGCACTCGATTTTGTCGAATATCTGGTGAAACTAGAACATGCTCTATACCTAGATCTCCACACATACGCGACATATTCTCTCGCGCTGCAGTGGTAACCATCCCCCAGTCATAAGTGTAAGCAACGACATCAAATCCAAACTCATGAATAAGATGCAAGATATAGCAACTATCTCGGCCTCCGCTTAAGCAAACCAATACTTTTCCATTTGGTGTTAACTGATCTTGGAGATCGTTCGATAATTTTTCTAGTCCGGGATATTCTGGTTCTTGAAAATTCTGGCAAATTGAACAGACACCTTGATCGTTAAACGAAATACCTGGAAAAGTTTCTGGGAGAACACACGCAGTACACCGCTTTAAGGTTTCTGAATAGTTGCTTGCTTGTTCTGCTACCCGTTCCATCCTTCTTGAGAAGTCTGCTTCTACTTCATCTGATTGGAGATGAAGCCCTTGAGCTCCCTCCATACCGGTTTCTTGTCTGCTTGCATCAACAACAGACACTTGGCCTAATTCTTCTTGTTTGCTTCGTAAAAAAATAGTTTGATCTAGATCTATGCGCTCACAATCACTTTGTAGTTCTTTTGGGAATTGCCTAGGTTCGCTCGCTAAGTACATTTGGCCTTGCTCTCCTAATGCCGAATAGAGATTCCCAACATTTGTTCGACACAAAACCTCTCCAGATAGTGAAGCCGCAATGACGCTGTACTCACCGCGTAGACGATTGAAAATCTCATCACTGTCCACTAAACGACCAGATCGATCCCATTCTTCCAAAAGAAGTGCTATCGCTACAGAATCTGTTTCGATGCCTCCATCATCAAGTTCAAGAGAGTTTTTTATTTCTTCTGCATTGGTTATGACCCCGTTATGCACTACTACCCAATTACCCAAAACGACTGGCTGGTTATTGACTTGGGAACCGGAATAGCCATGCGTTTCTAATCGACTGTGTCCAAAAAGGCCGTAAGACTCTGCCACCCTTGCTCTTTCAAGAAGATTGGACGCGGCGTCTGTTTCAACCATCGTTTCAAACCCATGATTCGCTTTCACAACATGAATGTCGTAATTACTTTCAAGTAAAACCAGCCCACTGGCATCGACTCCGCGACGTTGTGCCAATTTTCCTATTGAAAGTAGTCTTTTTAGGTCTTCCGCCGAAAGATAATTATTTTCAGTTGCGACAACACCCAATAATCCGCACACGTGGTTTCCTATTCTCTAGCACGTTGCCACTGCAACGAAGGCCTCATCTTCCATAAGAACTGGCCTTCTACAGCATAGTTTGCTCAACTGAACTACTTCGGGTTTGTAGCACTACGCAAGAGTTGCTCTAGCTACAAGATCCATTCCAAATGCGGTCAAAATTGCTAAATACAACAACCCCGTTGCGGCCATAACCGCAGAGTACTGACGTTCTTTCAATGCAGCGCGAGTAACAAAGACCAAGATAATTGTTGAAATTGTGCAAGCGGTCCAAAACCAGCCAAGCATCCCGTTGTAGCCATCATCTATAGTCCCGTTTAGAACTGAAACCATACCCGTTGGCCATAAAAGCGTTACCAACTCAAATGGCCAAACATAGCCAGTCCAACGCACAAGTTCATTTAACGGGCCACGATCCAAACCTGGTTGAACTAAATACCAATGACCCAGAAGCATGGCATCAGTTATCGCTCCTAAGAACAAGGCTCCGATCAGTGTACGTGCGACCGCTAATGCTTCAGGCTCCCCTGCATCAATACCGGCGATTATTAGGGCAATCAAACCAAGAAATGGGGCGACAAGGTCTAAGGCGGGAGGAAACTCCAATCCGTCTTCAAACGTTTTTTTGGCTTTATCGATCCCAGTCATTGAAGCGACTCGAGCAGTGCGCTGCTCTTCTGTTCTTCGTTGATTAGCCACGCCGGCTTTCCGTCGCATAACTGAAACGGTCATAGCCACTGCAACTGCCGCCATCATTCCTATAGAGAAAATTTCACGTAAGAGAAGTTCCCCTTGAGCGAATCCAGCAAAAATTGATCCCGCAAGCACTATTCCAAACGTGATTCGGATGGTCCAGCCATATCCGATACCTACTTCTCTTCTTTTACCGGTGACCCAAAGAAAGAAGAGGCTTCCAGTTGACCATTGGAGCAGAACCGTTGCAGCGTCTAAATCAATCATTCAAATCATCTGCTCTTATTACAGAATTTCGCTACAGAGTTCATGCCGCAATCAAAACTTGCACAGTGAAAGCTACAAGAAGCACTAAACCACATAGCAGTGCTGCAAAAATCAGAAACCGTGTACTCACATGTCTGACCGTATCCGGCGTAGAGTATTTGTGTGCGTTTGCGTCCAGTAGTTGTATGTTTGTGTTTCGTCTTTTTTGTTGTCGGAACCTTAAGTTGCAGCGGGGAAAATAATCAAAGCCAGAACTTAGATTCCTCTATTCCAAAAATTCTGAACTTTACTTCGGTTCAGGTTGATGGCTCAGAATTTGATGTAGCAACGCTTGGCGGTAAGGACGTCTTATTTTGGTTTTGGGATCCGAATTGAACGATTTGTCGTCGAGAAGCCCCAACGGTCGCTGAGGCAAACATAACTATTGAGGACCTAACTATTGTCGGTGTTGCGCGTGAAGGTGATGGTCTTGACGTTGTTTCTGCCACTTTGAATGAATGGAGCTTAACTGGGCTTATCAACTTGGTTGATATTGATGGTTCTGTGTGGGAACGGTTCGGAGTGTTTGGGCAACCGGCAACAGTCTTAGTGACTGCTACCGGTGATGTAACCGGCCATATGGGCGATTTGACTGGTGATGCTTTTGAAAAATTCGTTGAAACTAACCGTAAAGTCTGATCTAGTCCACATCTAATCTTTCTTGTTGTTATAAGTTGCGTTGGTGCGTGTATTTTATGTTTTCCTCCTCAGTTTTTTCATTATTTCTGCGTGCGGAGATAAATCAGAGATTGGTCAAACATCGGTTTCAGGAGATCTCACAACTCAAAATATTGAAATAACTACGACAACAAGTGTGTCGGTCGATGTCGTACGAGTGGAAAGAATTCAATACGGAGATGGCCTTTGGAATGCCGGCAACCTTCGTATACCTCCTGGGGAAGGACCTTTCCCAGTTTTAGTTTTTATCCATGGAGGATTTTGGAAAGCCGGATTCAACGAGACGCTTATGACCGGCCTTGCCGATGATGCAGCTAATCGTGGAGTAGCAACTTGGAATTTTGACTATCGGGCCGTCGGTATCCCCGGCGGAGGCTACCCCGGGACTCTAGAAGACGTAGCAGACGGAATTGATTATCTAACTGAATTGGACGAGCCTTTAAATCTTGACGATGTGACCTTCATTGGTCATTCTGCGGGCGGCCACTTGGCTCTTTGGGCTGCAGGTAGGTCGGGGCTTGGTGAGGGGGATCCGGGCAGTAATCCAAAAGTTCTTCCCCGCACCGTTGTTGCTCAAGCCGCAGTTGTTGATTTATACGTCGCAGCAGAAGAGAACCTTGGTCGTGGTGCTGTTCAGGCTTTTCTGGGTGGTGAACCCGAAGAAGTGCCTGAACATTATCGAGTGGCAACACCTGGAGTTATAGAGTCACGAATTATTGCAGTTCATGGCCGCTACGACCTAACAGTTCCGATTAGCCAAAGCGATTTTCTTGTTTATGACGAAGGCATTTTTAATGACACTGCCACACATTTCGATATTTTGAATCCTCGTCACGACTTGTGGATTCGAACATTGGATGCTTTGAATATCTCCTAGTTCTTGATTGAAATCAGAGGAGAATCTTGTCTCTGCCACTAAGTTTCTAGGCGTGAAACTCCTAATTCCTTCACTTCTGACTCTTTCTTTTCTTATTGGGTGTAGTAGTGCTGTAAATTCTGGGCCTGTCTCTATTAGTGGCAACTTTGAAGAAACGCCTTTAGTTGCGCTTGAAATACCTGATAATGCAATTGATTACACTGGACAAGATGAAGTTGTTATCAGCATTGAGGACAATGTTTTTCATGATCGTGTAATTACTGTCTCCGCTGGCACAAAAGTCACTTGGGTGAATAACGGTCGTAATCGACACAATGTGATGCCGTCACTTGAGGAAGGCGAATCCGGATGGTTTATCGGATTGAATGAAGATCTGTTTGATGAAGTTGGGTCCGCTTCTTTGCGATTCGAACAAGATGGTTACTTTCCTTATTTCTGCACTTTTCACGGCACCGCCACTCGTGGGCAAACAGGTCAAATTTTTGTGATTACAGGCTGAGGTCGTTCTCTCTCTGCTGGATGCTCTAAAGTAAAGGGCATGAAAACTCACAAAATTTTTGCAATCATTTTTTCATTGGCCTTTATAGCTTCAAGTTGTGGAGGAAGTGACTCTTCTTCTGAACCAGCTGAAGTAGTTGAAACCACAGCTGCCGCGGTTGAAACCACAGCCGCCGCGGTTGAAACCACAGCCGCAGCGGTTGAAGAAGCCGAATCGGGTGATGACGACGAGTCAGATTTTCGAACAGCAATCGTTAACATACTTAACGAAGTCCTAGAACAAGATTTGGGTTTTGCGAATTCTGATTACACAGAATGCATAGTTGATACCGTCCATGAAGAATCTGGCGATGACTACGAAACCATGATGGAAACCATTATGACGGACGATGATGCTTACGCTATGACAGTAGAAGAGGCTGCCATTGCATGTATTTCGCTTCTTTCCGATGAAGAGTTTGAAATGCTCGCCGGAGAAGCTGGAGATCCTTTACCTTATGCTTTGAGAGTCCCAGATGATTACGCCACCATTCAAGACGCAGTTGATGATGCGTTACCTGGTGATCTGATTCTGATCGCTCCTGGCACTTACTATGAGTCAGTGATCGTGGAAACCGACGATTTGGTGATTCGTGGATTAGACCGAAATGAAGTCATTATTGACGGCGAACATGAACGGCCTAATGGTTTCATAGTGTTCTCGAACGGTGTAGCCATAGAGAACTTGACTGTCCATTCACATACTTCTAATGGAGTTTTCTTTACTGGCGACTATGGAACAGACATTATTGTTGATGGCTATCGCGCCTCTTATGTAACGGCTTATAACAATGGCCTTTACGGCATTTACGCATTTAATGCTCAAAATGGTGTTTTTGAACATAGCTATGGAAGCGGACATCCTGACTCTGGTTTTTACATCGGTCAATGCAACCCTTGCAATGCTGTAATCGACAACGTGATTAGTGAACACAACGCTCTTGGGTACTCAGGAACTAACGCTAGTGACAACATTGTGATCATGAATTCTATTTTCAGACACAACCGACTAGGTGTAGTACCTAATACTCTTGATTCAGAGGAATTAGCGCCACAAGGGAATATCACTGTTGTGGGGAACCTTGTTACTGATAACGGCAACGAAGACACACCGCGACGTAGCGCTTCTTGGGATATAGGTTTTGGTGTTGGCATTGTTGCCGCTGGAGGTAACGACAACTTGATCGTGCGAAATCGAGTAGAAGACAACTTTTATGCCGGTATCGCTTTATCAATTTTCATTGATCAGAATCTTTGGGTAGCTAATGACAACACTGTTATAGAAAATGTTGTTTCTGGTAGTGAATTCGATTTAGCTTACGTATCGATCATTGAAGAAGATGGAACCTACGGCTCAAAAGGAAACTGTTTCTCTGATAACACTTTCACTACTTCTGCGCCTGCAGATATTGAAACATTTATGCCGTGTGACGGAGAAGCAACGAACACTACTGATACTGCTGTCCCGAACTCGGGACCTGGTGGTGACGGATATGGCACAGTGGATTATGACACGATGCCGGCTCCTAGTGACCAACCATCAATGCCAGATGCTGACATTGCCGAGGGAGTGCCTGCCGGGCCGCCACCATCAATTGATATTGATAGCATCGGTGTCCCTTCTGCAGGGTGACTTCTCAGGCGGGTAACCGCCTACTACAACTTTCAGTAATCGCGGCCCTGACTGCAGGGCTGTGGTTTCTGATCGCTAGGTCGGACAGTCCGTCACTTAATACCGCACCTCCGGAGCTTTTCTTACGAAGCGGCGGCGAGGGAACAACCATGGCGTCAAATGAACGTTCTTTTAGCTTGTCTAACCGGGCTATGGGCTTACCGGAACGCATTAGATTCGCCGATGGAGATGTTCCATTTGAGCACATTTGGAGTATCGAAGATGGGTTAGGAGACCCAAGAAATGGAAATAGTTGTTTGGGTTGCCATATAAACAATGGGCGCTCTGTTGCTCCAGAAGGATTAGTAAGAGCTTCTGGGCCGACACTCATGGTGAGTCTCGGCGTTGACGAAGCGGGGGCTATGATCCCTCATCCTGAAATTGGGCTTCAACTCCAAGATCAAGGGGTTTCTAAAGAAGGTTCATTAACTGTTACGTGGGAAGAAACATCTGGGACGATGGGTGATGGAACTCCCTTCTCGCTACGTAAACCGGTAATTCAAGTAGATTCTTTAGACCTTGACTCGGTGTTTACTTCTCTTCGTGTAGCTCCCCCTGTTTTTGGAGGAGGGCTTCTTGAAACTATTCCTGCTTCTGATATTTCATTAGGAGCGGATCCATACGATCAAGATTCTGATGGCATATCCGGTCGAGTAGCAGAGTTTGACGGAGAGATTGGAAGATTTGGATGGAAAGCACAGGAACCCACAATTCTTAGTTTCACTGAAAGTGCTTTTACTGAAGATCTTTCACTCGACTACGAACGAGCTTCTGAACTTTTTGGCTCTGATTTCTTAGAAGACACTGCTTTTTATACTTCTACCGTGGCAGTGCCGGCTCTACGGGGACACCTTGACCCCAACATACAAATGGGAGCTGCTTGGTTTGAACAAATTGGGTGCGCTGGTTGTCATCGAACAAGACCATGGGTTACTGGCAGTCATGAAGTAAGAGCCCTTTCTAACCAAATGATCATTCCTTTTACAGACCTCTTGTTGCATGACATGGGTCCAGGCCTAGATGATGGATTGGCTCAGAAAGGAGCCGAAAGTTCTGAATGGCGCACTCCTCCTCTCTGGGGCATTGGTTTAACAAGCACTGTTGGGCACGAACACTACTTACATGATGGGAGAGCGCGGACGCTGGAAGAAGCAATTCTTTGGCATGGTGGTGAAGCACAATCTTCTAGAGATGCTTACGCCGATCTTTCTTCTAGCGACCGAGCATTGATTCTGGGTTTCCTAAAGGCTCTCTGACTAGTATCTGTCTAATCGGCGTATCCTAAATAGAGCTATCTAAGTTGTGAGGAAATCAATGTCACCCAAAACGCTGAGTCAAAAAGTATGGGATCGTCATGTTGTTCATTCAAGCGATGGGCAACCTGATTTGTTATTCATTGACCTGCACCTCATTCATGAAGTCACTTCGCCGCAAGCTTTTGATGGTCTACGCATGTCCAACCGCAGCGTTTACCGCCCAGATCTGACTATCGCGACAGAAGACCACAACGTACCTACCGAGAATATTAATCAACCCATAGCTGATCCAATTAGCCGCACCCAAATTGAAACGTTAAGGAAAAATTGTGAAGAATTCGGAATTCGGCTCTTCCCCATGGGTGATCCTGGACAAGGAATCGTTCATATTATTGGACCAGAACAAGGCCTTACGCTTCCCGGTATGACAGTGGTTTGTGGGGATAGCCACACCAGTACTCATGGTGCTTTCGGGGCATTGGCTTTCGGTATAGGCACAAGTGAAGTTGAGCATGTACTAGCTACTCAAACTCTTCCTCAACAAAAACCTGGCGCTCTCGCAGTAACCGTTAATGGTTCTCTTCCCCAAGGCAGCACAGCCAAGGATGTCATTCTTGCCATTATCGGGAAACTCGGAACTGGAGGCGGCATTGGTTACATCATCGAGTACCGAGGAAGCGTCATTGAGAACCTTTCTATGGAGGGAAGAATGACCGTTTGCAACATGTCAATTGAAGCTGGGGCGAAAGCCGGTTTGATCGCTCCTGACGAAACAACTTTTGAATACCTCAAAGGACGCTTACATGCCCCGAGTGGGAAAGACTGGGAACTCGCTATAGAAGACTGGCTCTCTTTATCAACTGACAAAGATGCAAATTTCGATAAAGAAGTGATCCTTGACGGATCTGAAATCACTCCGCATGTTTCTTGGGGAACTAACCCTGGTCAAGTTATACCGATAACTAGCGCAGTACCGGATCCGGATTCTTTTGAAGACCCTGTCCAACGCGAATCTGCTGAAAGAGCGCTTGAATACATGGGGCTCTCCTCTGGCACACAAATGCGTGATATCAAAGTTGATACTGTTTTTATTGGCTCATGCACCAACGGCCGCATTGAAGATCTCCGAGCAGTTGCCGAAGTAGCTAGAGGAAGAAGAGTCAGCGAGGGAACGAGAACTCTTGTTGTTCCAGGTTCTTGGGCTGTGAAATCACAAGCAGAGAGTGAAGGGATACCACAAGTTTTAGAAGAAGCTGGATTTGATTGGCGCGAACCTGGCTGTTCAATGTGTTTGGCAATGAACCCAGACAAACTTGTTGCAGGCGAACGTTGTGCTAGCACTTCAAATAGAAACTTTGAGGGAAGACAAGGTCGTGGTGGAAGAACTCACCTTGTCTCTCCTGCAGTGGCTGCAGCTACAGCTATTGCAGGGTCATTCGCCACTCCAGAAGATTTGAGCTAAAGGAGGATTCGTGGAAGCTATACAAATTGTCTCCGGAACAGCAGTGCCTTTGCGTCGCTCAGATGTTGATACGGATCAAATCATTCCCTCTGATTGGCTTAAACGGGTTGAACGCACAGGCTTTGAGCAGGGTCTTTTTTCGGAATGGCGTGATGACCGAAATTTTGTTCTCAACGACGAGCGTTACAGCGAAGCAGTAGTGCTCATTGGCGGACCAAACTTTGGCACTGGGTCTTCACGGGAACACGCCGTGTGGGCGATACAACAATACGGGTTTCAAGCAGTTATCTCACCAAGATTTGCTGACATCTTTCGAAATAACTGCACCAAAAATGGTTTGGTCCCCGTTCAAGTAAGCAATGAAATCGGAGAAGGTTTGCTCGACGCAACGGAAGCAAACCCAAACCTTGTGATAACTATAGACGTGGCAAATCTAACGTTAGAGGCCCCAGAAGCCTCGATTGCTTGCTCTTTCCCTCTTGAATCCTCCACACAAGAGCGTTTTTTAGAGGGGCTTGACGACATTGGTCTAAGTATGCGTTTCACTCAACAAATCAAGGACTATGAGAGTGTTCGTCCCGAGTGGATGCCTAGTACAAAAAAATAAATTCACCTACGGGAACTAAATAACTTCTACAGACGTCTGAACTAGAAACAACTAGTCTGGAGTCACAATGAAAAAAGTTCTTTTACTTGCCTTCGCCTCACTATTCATAGCTGGGGCTTGCAGTAGCACTACCGCACCGGGAACATCTGGGGTAACAACTACCACTTTGGAAGAAATTAACCTTGACGATGTTCAATTCGTTTCTGCTCTAGCTTCTTTCGATGGTTGCGATAATTTGCTTGCCTATCTCCAAGAGCAAGCTAGTGCCAGAGTAGGTCCTTACGGGCTTGAAGACGGAAGTTGGTATGGGCCAGTCGGAATTGCGAGAACAGATACTCCCATGATGGCGGCCGAAGAGATGGTTGCAGAGTCAGGCATAGCATTTGAAGCTGATGCGGGATCTTCTATGACGGAAGGCGTCGACTACTCAGGGACAAATGTTCAAGAAGTTGGAATTGATGAACCAGACATAATCAAAACAGATGGAAGCAGAATTATGGTTATAAGCAACAACGAACTGCACCTGATTGACGTGTCTGGAGATACGCCAGAATTAAGTGATTCGATTTTGTTTGAAGGCCATTGGCCAAGAGAAATTCTTTTCTCAGGAGACAGAGTTTTTGTTCTTGCCTCTACCGACTCGTTTAGTGACTACGAAGATGGAGTCGCTCTCGACGAAGAGATCGGTATTGAGCCAGGATTTAGCGGATATTGGAGGAGTTTATCCAGTGTGATCGAGGTCGATATTTCAAATCCATATGAACTATCTGTAGTAAGCACTCTCACCGTAGATGGTAATTACGTTAGCGCTCGAGTGGTTGATGGAATAGCGCGAATTGTGACTTCTTCTCCTATAAACCAACTCCCTTTTGTTTATCCACAAAATCAAGCAGGGGAAGAAAGTGCAGAGAGGTTCAACAAAGAAGTTATTTCTGAGACAACTTTAACTGACTGGCTCCCCCATTACGTCCTTAAAAACTCTGATGGAGTTACTTCTGAAGGTTTGGTAGCAGATTGCACAAACGTTCACTATCCGACTGAATTCGCTGGATTTTCGACTTTGTCAGTGGTCTCTGTGAACCTTAATTCCTCTCTTGAAGCTCCGGCTGCAACTGCGGTATTAGCTGATGGGCAAACGGTTTATGCAAGCAACTCAAGCCTTTATGTGGCTACCACAAGTTATCTTGACCCTATTCTTTTTGAAGATGATGAAAGCCGTTGGGAAGCAATATCAGAGAACTATGCAACTTCGATTCATCAGTTTGATGTCTCTGATTCAACTTCCACAGGCTATGTAGCGTCCGGTTCGGTAGAAGGCCATTTACTGAATCAATTTGCTATGTCTGAACATGAAGGATATTTACGGGTTGCTACCACTCTGGGAGGGCCGTGGGGTTTCAGTGATGACAGTGAATCCAAAGTCTCTGTTCTAATCCGTAACGACTCCGATCTTGAGATTGTTGGAGAAGTAGGTGATATGGGGCGGGGCGAACGTATTTTCTCTGTCCGTTTTGTTGGAGATGTTGGTTATATCGTGACATTCCGCCAGACCGACCCCTTCTACACCGTTGATTTATCGGACCCAACTAACCCTGTGGTGCGTGGCGAATTGAAAATAACTGGTTACAGCGGTTACCTACACCCCATTAGTGACGATCTTGTTCTTGGTATAGGCCAAGATGCAACTGAGACTGGTCAAACTACTGGAGCAAAAGTCACTCTTTTTGATGTATCAGATCTAGATCAGCCAACAGCTATAGATTCTTGGACTACTTCTGGTGGCTCTTCATCAGTCGAATGGGATCACCGAGCCTTCCTCTGGTGGCCAGCTAAAAATCTTGCAGTGCTCCCATTTAATGATTGGTACTCAAACTTCTCTGGTGCAATAGCTCTTGACATCAGTGATGGAAAGATCACCGAAGTAGGGCGCATAGATCATACGGATGCGAACCCAGACCCTATTGACCCGGTCTGTGATGTTTTAGAGGAAGAAGATTTTGCCGACTTTTTAGGAGAAATCCAGATCTTTGGAACCGTCATGCTGTGCGAAGCCGACACCTATCCAGAGATGGATGGACATTGGTGCGAATACATTCCTTCTGATCTAGCTGTTGCTTGGGCTCAAGAAGAAGGGCTCGACACTGACAGAATTCCTGAAAATAAGATGATAACTATATGCCAGCCAGAGGGGTATTACTGGATGCCACAGATTGAGCGCACACTTGTCATTCAAGATCAGTTATGGTCCTACAGTTTTGATCGGCTTCAATCCAATGATCTTGATACTTTAGATCGATTAGAAGTAGTCAAACTTTAGTTTTTGAGTTGCGCTACCCGATATGACCTGGACGCTCAATTGCATTCGGGTCATCTCCTGTAGTTCTTATATGTGCAACTTTGTTAAGTGCTGCTATGAAAGCGCGAGCTGATGCTTCAACAACATCGGTAGACAACCCGCGTCCTGCGACCTTTAAGCCGTCTTCGCTTACAAACGAAAGAGTGACATCAGCTAATGCATCTACGCCACCTGTTACAGACATAACTGAATAGTCTGTAAGACGGCCCTCTACTCCTGTAGCTTTTTTGATCGCTGTGCAACTTGCGTCAACCATGCCATCGCCTTCTGAGGAAATAGCCACCAGTTCTCCTGAAACATTGATTTCTAGATCTGCGGATGGAGTTGTGGTGCTTCCCCCTTGGGCTGAGATACTAACCAGTTCGTATGCGTGATCTACGTTTCCGCCCATTTCTTCGACAACTAATGCCTCAAGGTCTGCGTCAGTGAGTTGGACTTTCCGATCAGCGAGTTCTTTAAATCGTGTGAATGCTGAATTAAGGGCATCGCCTTTGATGTCGATGCCTAATTTCTCAAGAGTGTCTTTGAACGCTGCTCGTCCGGAATGTTTTCCGAGCACTATTTGGCTTTCTCCTTGCCCAACCGCAGCTGGGTCCATAATTTCATAGGTGGTCCGTTCATTAAGGACCCCGTGCTGATGTATTCCTGATTCATGCGCAAAGGCATTTCTGCCTACTACCGCTTTATTGAACTGGACTGGGTAGCCTGTTAGGCGGCTAACTATTCGGCTAGCTCGAGCTAACTCTTCCGTTCGTATGTCTATATCTATGCCGGTGTAAATATCTGGTCGTGTATTTACGGCCATAACTATTTCTTCCATTGCTGCGTTGCCCGCACGTTCCCCAATGCCATTAATGGTGCATTCAACTTGGCGAGCTCCAGCCCCAACTGCTGCTAGGGAGTTGGCTACCGCTAAGCCCAAGTCATTGTGGCAATGAGTGCTGATTACGTAATCGCCTCTTACTCGTTCACGTATATCTTTTATACGCTGCGCCCATTCCATCGGGGTAGCAAATCCAACAGTGTCCGGGATGTTTAGTGTTCCAGCCCCATTGTCCACAGCGGCCTGAAGCACATCACACATGAATCCGAATTCGGAGCGAGATGCGTCTTCCGGACTGAATTCCACGTCGTCGGTATATTCTCGGGCTCTTGTGACAGCAGAAGCAGCTTCTTCTAGTACTTGTTCAGGAGTCATCCGTAATTTATGTTCCATGTGGGTAGGGCTTGTGGCTATAAAGGTGTGGATGCGACGTTTTTCTGCGGGTTCTATTGCTTCCCAGCAGCGATCGATATCTTTGTGTGCGGTACGGGAGAGACCACAAATAACAGGACCTTTCACCGCGGAGGCTATAGCGTGAACTGCATCAAAGTCTCCCTGGCTTGCGATCGGGAACCCTGCTTCGATGTAATCAACTCCGAGGCGAGCGAGCTGTTCAGCTATTTCTAGTTTCTCTCCGACGTCCAGAGAAATACCCGGTGACTGTTCACCGTCCCTTAGGGTCGTATCAAATATGATTACTCGTTCTGGAGAATTGGACTTTTCCATTTTTTTCCGTTTTCTTTTTGTAGTTCCTGTATTTCTTTGCTGAAAATTAAAAAAACCTCCTGTTTTGATACAGGAGGTGGACAAACGCGTTATGTAGGCGTTCGCCCTAAGTTAGCAAGAGAAGGTCAAGATCTTTGTACATATGTAACAGTCTAACCGGAGTAACTCCGTCGTTTGCAACCTCTTAATTAATCGTTAAGGGCGGTAAGGAGTCTTGAGGCGTGAAACTGAACTGTTCAGCGAAGAAAGACAGCTCTGCTTGTAGGGCTTTTATTTGATTCTCCGACTTGCGAAATCCATGACCTTCGTCGGGAAATTCCAAAAGTGCATATGGGAGATTCTTCTCTTTCAAGGTGTCCACCATCATGTGTGCTTGGTTTGGAGGAACAATTGGATCTAATGATCCTTGTAATAAAAGCAGCGGAGTGTTTAATTGGTCTGCGTGTTTTATGGGTGATCGGGAATAGTAGATGTCTTTAGCTTCCGGCCAAGGGCCTATGAGACGATCTAGGTATCTTGCTTCAAATTTATGGGTGTCTTTGGCTAAGGCTTCTAGGTCAGCTACACCATAACGGCTCGCTCCTGTTGAAAAAACATTATGGAATGTAAGTGCTGCTAGGACGGTGAACCCTCCAGCACTTCCTCCTTTTATTGCCAGCCGGTTTTTATCTGCTCGTCTTTCTTGAACTAAGTGCTCAGCTATTGCCACACAATCATCAACATCTAGAACGCCCCAATTGTTATGAAGCCGGTGCCGATACTTTCTTCCATAACTAGTTGAACCACGGTAATCAACGTCGGCGACGCAGAAACCGCGACTTGTCCACCACGCTATTGAAAGTTGGAGTTGGGTGCGGGCCGCTCCTGTAGGACCTCCATGAGCAAGAACAATAAGTGGTGGTAATTCTTCATCGGATTTTTGAAAATCGGGGTTTGTTGGGGGATACACGTGGGCCCAGGCGGTGTCTCCCTCTGAGGTTGGGAATTCAAGTAGTTCAGGGCGAGGGAACCACTCTGAACTCAAACCTAGGTCCCGAGGAGTTGAACAAAGCACCTGCTCTTTTTCTGTGATTTTTACAACTGCGGGCTCTTGCTCATAAGAAGCTATAACTGCTACTACTCCATCGTTTGTGGCCGATAATGAATTAATACTGGTCGCTTCTAAATTTACTTCTCTAACATCGCCATTTTTCTCAAGAATGGCTAGATGATCTTTCCCCTGTTGGGAGTAAGCAAACCAAATTTCTTCGCCTTGAAATACATAGCGGCTTAACCCGAACACCCACTGAGGTGTTGCTATTTCAAAATTTCCGAAAGTTAATTGTACAAATTGGTCTTCTTCGATTCTGTAAAGATGCCACCAATTATCCCTATCACTAACAACATAAAGTTTGCCGTCAGGGCCCCATGATGGCTGGAAGAAAGATTCTTGTTGGTCTCCTATCCTGCGAGCATTGGATATGGCTCCGTCTTGAAAATCTGCCACCCAGAGTTCGGTGTTATCCCAAGGCATGTTTGGATGATCCCATTGAATCCAACACACTTTGTCTCCGTTTGGAGAAATCGCAGGACTAGATACAAAATCGGGACCAAGTACTAGATCTTTGACCTGACAGGTTTCGTCAAGAGAAACTGCGACAAGGCTATTCTCTGGTTCGCTTTTGTCCTCTACATGCTTCTCTTGCACACATATGAACCATTCATCGTCAGAAGTGACTACTCCATTTGCATAACGCAACCCTCTTGCTGTTTCAGGTTCGGGGGTTAGCTCACAAGTACGCCCTTGACTGTCTATTTTGCGAAGGCGCTGATCTTCATAGTCGCTATATATCAGGCTGCCTGTTGCAACTGTCCATGCGCCTCCGCCATATTCGTGAACGAGAGTGCGTACGTTGACGTCATCTGGAACAACTTCTACACCGTCCCGGACTATAACAACACGGCCTCCTTCGTTAGGTCGTGATTCAGCCCACCAGAAAGAGTTGTCTTGAGATATGACTTCTCCATAGCCAACTGCTCCAGAAACTACCAGTTCAGCGCTAACCAGAGACTTCCAGGATCCGTAAGGCGCTGAAATCTTCACTCGTTAACTGCTAAGCAGATTAGAAATGCGTTCAATGCCTTCTTTTAGATCTTCATCACCTAAGGCAAAGGAAAGGCGGGCATAACCAGGTGTGCCGAATGCTTCTCCTGGAACAATCGCTACTTGAGCCTGATCGAGAATAATTCCAGCAAGTTCACTCGTTGTCTGAGCGACCTCGCCTTTAATGTCTTTACCTAGAAATGCTGTGAGATCTGGGTATGCATAAAAAGCACCTTGTGGTGGAATTACTTTTATGCCTTCAATTTGTTGCAGCATCTCCGTCATAGTTTGTCGCCGGCGATCAAAAGCGGACCTCATTTCTTGAACTGCGGATAAATCTCCGGCAACAGCTGCAAGAGCTGCTTGTTGTGAAACGTTAGCTACATTGCTCGTAGCATGTGATTGTAAATTAGTTGCTGCTTTTATCGCATCTTCTGGGCCTAGCATCCAACCCACACGCCAGCCAGTCATTGCATAAGTTTTGGCAACACCATTTACGATCAAACACGTGTCCGCTAGTTCTGGAACAAGCGAACGAATGGAATGATGCTCATGTCCGTCATACGTTAAGTGCTCATATATCTCATCAGCTATTACCCATACGTTATTTTCAAGGCACCATTGCCCTATAGCTTCCATCTCCTCTTTTGGATACACCGCACCTGTCGGGTTTGAAGGAGAAACGAACATCAATGCTTTCGTTCGATTTGTTTTAGCGGCCTCTAATTGCTCAACGGTGACTCGGAATTCATTGCTGATATCGGTCATTACCGGCACAGTCTTGCCGCCGGCTAAAGCTATTGACTCTGGATATGTAGTCCAATAGGGAGCTGGCAATATCACTTCGTCTCCTGGATTCAACAAAACAGCACATGAGTTATAGACGGCGTGCTTTCCTCCATTTGTGATAAGTATTTGCGAAGGATCTGGTCGCCACTTTGAATCACGTTCTGTTTTCGCCACTAAAGCTTCTTTAAGGTCAGGTAAACCCCCCGCAGGTGTGTATTTATGAGACGCAGGATTTTCACATGCTTCAACAGCGGCTTTTACAATGTGTTCTGGGGTAGGAAAGTCTGGTTCACCTGCGCCAAACCCTATTACAGGTTCACCGGCAGCTTTTAATGACTTAGCCTTCTTATCAACGGCCATTGTGGCTGATTCAGCTATCGCCCCAACGCGTTGAGATAAACGTGATGCACTCATATAACTCCATTAAATAGATGACGTATATGCATACTGCCATTTTTTGTTGTTCTAAACAGATTTATTTTCATTTATCAACTACAGGATTCAAGATAGGGGGCAAGAAAGTCACGAGCTAAATCGCCGCTAGCTTTTACCTCTAGATCAGCGTATACCGAGCATGCCTGTAATCGAAGTTGATCTTTGCCGCAACCTAATACTCCCGCCTGATTTTCAAATTCTTCAACTCGCATCAAATAATCAATTGGCGCAAGTGGTTCTTCAGGATTCGCTGCTTCTAATTCTTCCAATGTCTGGCCATCTAATCTCTCCAGAACACGCTCTGCTACTGCTTTCCCGGCCTCTACTAATTCACTGCAATCTTTTGCTTGAGTTGGATCCGATATTGATCTTGAGGAACAAGAAAAAGTAAAAAGAATCAAAGTAAAGAAAATTGCTTTGTATCGCACATATGCAACTTAGCCTGCGGCAGCAAGAAAATTTGTTAGGGGTTTGCAATAACCAAAATTAATACGTAATGCAGCCACACTGCGGTAGTTACAGAAACGTGCCACACCTCGTGATAACCAAAAACTTTTGGGAAGGGATCTGGCCAGCGTGCGCCGAGCATTAACGCTCCCCCGCAGTATAAAGCTCCTTCAGATATCAAAAGAGCAAGAGCTATTCCATTTAGTGATTGAAATATTTCAGGAGCTACAACTATCGGTACCCATCCAAGAGAAATATATAGAGTGTTCATCAAGCCTTTCGGAGGATGGAATGGAAGAAGCCGCATAACAACTCCTATACCGGCGCCTATCCAAACCGCAAGCAACATGAGAGTCCTCGCACTTCCATCTAATGCACTCATTGCTACTGGAGTGGCGCCGGCGCCAATGAGAACGAAAATTGCCGCATGATCAAACCGAAATAACTTCTCCCAAATCGGTATCGGCCATTTTTTGAAATGAACTATAGAACTAGCCACAAACATTAAAGTCGCCCCTGCCCCATAAATAAGTGCTCCGATACGGTCAGGTCCCGCTGGAACATTGAATGCGACAAGTAAGGCAGTAAGAATTGAACATGGAATGGCTGCACGATGTATTCTCCCTCGCCATCTTGGGCGTGGACGAGAAAGCATGCGCTCTATCGAAGGAGACACCCCAGGCGGGATAACGGGAAGTTCTTCAGAATGATCCACAATTGACACGCTAGTCAATAGATGAAGTTACTCAGGTGACTGCGCGCCAAATAGCCGTTGATGCCATTGCAGCAACGATGACAAAAATAAAAGGAGCTTTCTTCCACACTGCTATCGCTCCAACTCCTATTCCAACTAACCGAGCGTCTATTACGAGAGTTGAGCCATCTGCAACCGACATAAGAACGATAATTGAAGAAAATAACGCAGGTGGAAGAAGCGCTATCACCGATTCAAATCTGCTTGATAGCCGATTGCCAGCAATAACTCCAACTAACTTGAATAGATACGCTCCTCCAGAAAGCACGAGTAACGAATCCCAACTCATTGCGGATCTTTTCGATACTGAAGCCAGATGCCTGGCCCTAAAGCAAAAAGAGAAAGAAGAACTGGTAACCCAATCGGGCTTAAAGGAATAGCAACAATCGTTATTCCTGCTCCGATGAAAGCAGTGACTTTCTTTGCTCGCGTACGTAAATGAGGCATAAGAAGTGCAACAAATGCCGCTGGGAAAGCCGCATCAAGTCCCCAAACACTTGGGTCTTCAAACAAACCACCTACTAAAACCCCAATTATTGTTCCAGTGTTCCAAAATATAAATAGCCAAATTCCCGTGAACCAGAAAGCATCTCGAGATTCTTCTATTGAGTTTTGTGCAGTGGCCATTGCCGTGGTTTCATCTATAACAAAATGAACGCCTAAAGCGCGTTGAATCCGAGATGGGCTACGTAGTAAGGGTGCGACTAGAGGCCCGTAAAGGGAGTTTCTCGCTGCTAGTAGAAGAGCGCTCCCTACAGCGGTAACTGGGTTTCCGCCGCTTTCTATCACGGAGACTGCAGCAAATTGAGAAGCGCCAGTAAAAGTAAGTGAAGAGAGAACTATTGCTTGTGCGAGAGAAAATTCTGCTGAATCAGCAAACACCCCAAATGTGATACCTAACAATCCAATGGCTGCGGTAAGGATAAAAGCTTCTCTCCGGTGAGAGTTCTTCATAAAATCTTCATCGTGAACTGGTTAATAAGGCTCTCTAACTCTTCTGCACAAAGGTCAAACACCTCTTGATCCCCTGAAGCAGGATCAACGACTTCTTCCCATTCTTCAATTTCAACTTCTGCTAGCCCCATAGCGGCTACCCGAGTTTCAAAATTTCCTTCTTTAGGAAAGTCGCGAATAAGCCGTGGAAGCGTTCCAGTACGTGATGACATTTCAGGAAAATGGCGACGCATCCAAAAAATATGGCTTGGCTCCATGGCGACAACTAAGTCAGTTGCTAGATGTAATTGTCCGAATTGACAACTTAAATGATCAGGTTCTGAAAGACCATAAGAAGCTAAAGCCTTACGTGTTCGAATACTCATTGGTTGACCTTCTAACACTAAAGTTCCGGCACTTGTAATTTGAAAATCAGAAGTTTTGCTTGCAAAAAACGCTCGTGCCATAACCGATCTAGCTGCATTACCGGTACACAAAAAACAAATTATTGGCAATTCACTCATTAATTTGCAAAGTCCTTCATATCTATTCGAACAAAGAGAGCCTCGGCTTCAGCGGTTACTTCACCGTTAGATAAACAATGGGCATGCGCTGTAAGGCGGCGTCCCTGTTGATGATCGATCCAAGCCTCAAATCGGAGATCTGTATTGATCGGAGTTGGGCGACGATACCGAATTGTTAATTTTCCAGTGACCGACCCAGCAGCCCCTGTACCCGAGAGAACGCCAGAAAGCACATCGTCAAATACCGCTGCGATCATTCCACCATGGACTGTTCGAGGAGGACCTTCTCTTGTTTGGTCAAAGATAACTTCTCCCACAACTATTTCTTTTCCTTCAGAATCATGTTTTTTCGAAAGAATGACTGGTGGAGCTAATGGGTTACTTTCCCCGCGAAATAATGAGTACTCGCGATGTTCTTCTCTAAGTTGAATAGCTGTATCTTCATCCACATCAACGTCTACTTCATACCATTTGGTTCGAGTTGGTCCTTGAAGAAGCGCTTGAGCTTCTTCAAGGAGTAATTCGATTTGCTGGAGAGCTTCTTCATTGGCTACACGGCTATGAAGCCCATGGATCAGATCTCTTACCCTTTGGGCTACTCGCTGATTAGGTGGTTGGTTTACGTCTTCAACTGACATCTCAACAGTCTGTCATCCCTTATAGGTAAATAGGCTTTTCATTTACAAAGTTCAAGAGTACGGCGCTCCAATGACAAGCACACTGCTGGTAATAAGGCAGAATAGTGATATGGGTATTGATCACTTATTTGAAGATAAACCTCCTTATGGGGTAATAGAACAGGTATCTCCTCTTGTCAGAAGAGTGATGGCAGAAAACCCTTCGGTTTTTACCTATTACGGAACCGGAACTTTTATTGTTGGTCCTCCTAAAGGTGGAACTGTAGCGATCATTGACCCTGGTCCTGATGAAGACGACCATATTGAAGCCCTTCTAAAAGCTGTAGATGGACAAAAAGTAAGCCATCTTCTAATTACCCATACTCATCCCGATCATTCGCCTGCAGCTGCTGCCGTTAAAGAGGCCACAGGTGCCTCTACTTTTGGATTTGGATCCCATCCAGAATTGGCAGTGAAGGCTTACGAAAATCGTGTTGCTAAAGCTATAGAAGAAGGGAAAGAGCCTGAACCTGAAGATGGTGAAGGAGCTGGCGATCGTAGTTTTGTGCCTGATGTTTACATTGCAGACAACGAGATAATTAAGGGAGAAGGCTTTACTTTCGAAGCTCTTCATACTCCTGGCCACATTTCAAATCATGTTTGTTTTTCCTTAAAGGAAGAAAACACTTTATTTTCTGGGGATCACGTCATGGGATGGTCCACTACTGTGATTCCAGCACCAGATGGAGACCTAAACGATTACCTAAAGAATATGAGACGTCTCACGAACAGAGAAGAGAACATTTATCGTCCTACCCATGGACCACCAATCAAAAACCCAATACCTTATGTTGAGTCACTGATTGCACACCGTGAAAAACGGTCTCAACAAATCCTCGATGAACTATCAAAAGGCCCGGCACCTATCATGAGCATCGTTGCAGAAATTTACAAAGATGTAGATGAAGAACTTCATAAGGCTGCTGCTGCTTCGGTTTACTCTCATCTAATTGCGCTTGTAAAAGACGAGCGCGTCACAAACGAAGATGCCGAAGATTTTAAGTCCCCTTGGGAACTAGCTTAAATTTTTGCAGGTGTAAAACTGCAAGGCAGATGCTTGATCCCATTTATAAAATTACTAAGAAGCCTGTCAGGTGGAGTAGTCGCATGTATATCTGGGATACTTTTACAAATTTCTCGAAGCATCACAGTTATCTCCCTCCGAGCGAGGTGTGCCCCTAAGCAAAAATGCGGTCCTGGAGCTCCATATCCAAAATGCTCTTTTGATTCTCGAAGAATATCAAATTTGTGTGGGTCCTCAAAAATATTTGGATCCCTATTAGCAGCCCAATAATAAAGAGCTACTTTGTCTCCCTCTGAGAATTCTCTCTCTCCTATCCGAACTCCATCACGTGTCGCTGTACGTCTCATATAAATTACTGGACTTGACCATCTCACAATTTCCTCAGCCGCTTTTGGAGCCAACGTTTCAAAGTCATTCCAAAGGGTTTCTTTCTGATCAGGATTTTCAGTTAATAAATGAAGCCCCCATGACAAAGCATTTCTTGTTGTCTCATTTCCTGCCACAAGTAAAAGAATGAAAAATGAGGCGATTTCCATATTGGTGAGTCGCTCTCCATCGACTTCAGCATGTAAAAGAGCTGATGCTAAATCGTCTTTAGGGCTATCTTGTCTTTCTTCAAGCATTTCATTCATCAATGCTGTAAGTTCTAGCGCCGCCCCCATGATGGCTCCGAGAACGTCTTGTCCTTCAGGGAGATACTCATCATCTCCAGCTCCAAGAATCACATTTGACTTGTCAAACACGAGATCTACTTGACTCTCTGGCACACCCATCATCTCACAGATAACCAAGAGCGGAAGTCGGGAAGCTACGTCTACTACAAAGTCGCATTCTCCTTGGTCTCCTACTTTCCGAACAATTTCTTCAGCTATTCTTTGAACCGATTCTTCAACAGCGCTTAAACGGCGAGGAGTGAAGCCACTTGAAACGATTTTTCTTAATTTCTGATGGCGTGGATCATCCATTGAAATCATTGAGCCGAAAAAGGAATTCATGTCCTCGCCGAATAACTCAATTCCTTTAAGGTCCACAACGCTCGTTGCGCCCTGACCGCTACAAAAATCATTAGGTCGTCGACTAGCTTCAGCGACGTCAGAGTGTCTTACAAGAGAGTGGAACCCTTTCTGAGGGAACATCCCTGTGATCTCTTCAGGAATTTCGAAGTAACGATATGGATCTTGAGTGCGTAATAAATCAAACGCTTCCTCTCGATGGTTGAGTGGTTGCCCCCAGAACTCTGTTGCTGATAAGTCAATGTCTTCAATCTTCATATCATTAAAGGTAGACCGCTGATGGACTGAATGCATCATTGACCTTTTAAACCATCGGAGATGGGTTTCTGTCAGCATTAATATCTTCAAACCGGCGATTAGCTTGAGCCAAAGTTATGTCATGAGTAAATATCCAAAACTTATTCATTTTGATTGCTTCCACTACATCAAAGGCAACCACACTTGGGTCAATACCTGTCGCGTGAATAGCTTCGGCTAACAATGGCTGATAGGTGTCGTGAGTTTCGTCTACTTCCACCCAGTGAGGGCGTAACCTCTTTGGGTCGGCTATTTCTGTTTTAACAAACTCAGGGCATAAACATGAGACTCCAACCTCTGTATC
This sequence comes from Acidimicrobiales bacterium AG-410-I20, assembly GCA_949538625.1. Taxonomy (GTDB): domain Bacteria; phylum Actinomycetota; class Acidimicrobiia; order Acidimicrobiales; family MedAcidi-G1; genus MedAcidi-G2B. The sequence continues at coordinate 12,064 of CATISD010000038.1, read as the reverse complement.
TTCTAGTTCTCGATAAAGAGATTCAGAAAATCCAACTACGGCATGTTTTGTAGCACAGTACATACCAAGTACTGGGGTGGTCATCAAACCTGCTTGAGACGCGGTATTAATAATGTGCCCCTCTCCTTGTTCAAGCATTAGTGGTGTAAATGCTTTCGTTCCATAAGCAACTCCTAAAAGATTCACCCCTACTGTCCATTGCCACTCTTCAGGTGTTGTATCTAATATCGGTCCTACTGGAGCAACCCCAGCGTTATTACACAACACATGTGGTATTCCGAAATTCTTAATAGTTGTATCTGCCAGCATTTCTACCGAAGAAGCATCTGAAACATCACAAAGTACACCAAGAACTTCTGCGCCCGCGGCTTCAAGTTCACTAGCAGTTTTAGATAGAGAATTTTCGTCAACATCTGCCATCACGACTTTCATCCCCTCCGCTAAAAAAGTTTCTGTTAATGCAAGCCCTATTCCGCTAGCTGCACCAGTTATAACTGCTATTTTGCCGTCAAGTTGTTTCATGAGTTTCCTTAATTATCGCTAAGCCTTATATATATCTAGCGAGAACTACGACACCTGCCTCGCCTTGTAAGTATTCAACAAGGTACAGTCCGTATATGACTGGACCACTTCACGGAATAAAAGTAATTGAACTTTCAGTCGCTATCACCGGACCTCTTGCCGCTGGACTGCTCGTTGATCAAGGTGCTGAATGCATCAAAATTGAGCAAGGACCTACTGGCGACATTATGAGAAGACTAGGCACCAGCATCGGAGATATTTCTTCATGTTTTCAAGTTTGCAATCGAGGTAAGCGTTCCGCAGTTATTGACCTTCAACACCCTAAAGGTCTAGAAATCTTCCAGCATCTTTTGACTGATGCTGATGTGGTTATACAGAATTTTCGTTCAGGAGTAGCAGAAAAACTTGGTGTTTCTTACAAAGACGTTGCAGCCATTAAACCCGACATAATTTATGCCGATCTTTCTGGCTTCGGTTCCGAAGGCCCTTACGCACACCGGCGAGTTTATGACACGGCTATTCAAGCTGCTTCAGGGCTTGCAGGTAATCAGACTGGAGCAAATGACGATAGACCGAAATTCTTACGACAATTAATAGCCGACAAACTTACGGCACACACAGCATGTCAATCTATTACTGCTGCGCTGTTTGCCCGTGAAAGAGGTGCTGGGGGCCAACATCTTGAACTTTCAATGCTGGACGCTGCTATAGCTTTTCTTTTCGTTGATGGAGCTGACCACGAGATTTTGCCAGATGCGGAACACACATGGATGCAATCTATGTCGGCTTCAAATACTCCTATTGAATTAGCAGATGGCCATATTGCGGTAGCTATTCCAGATGACTTTGAGTTCCATGGCCTTGCAGAAATTTTTGGCGTAGACAGTTCAGACCCAGATCTCAAACATCTAAGCGACCGTTTAAGGAACCGCCCTAAATCAAAAGCATTGCGGCAAGAAATCGAAGAAAATGCGACATCTTTTACCGTTGACGAAGCAACAGTGGCTTTGGAGTCAAAGCAAATACCTTTTGGAGTGATCCGAAATGTAGAAGAAGTAGCAAATGATCCGCAAGTTATTGCGAATCAAACTTTCGTTGAGCATCATCATCCAACTTTGGGAAGAGTGATGCAGCCACGCCCTCCCACAAGGTTTCATGGTACACCCACACACTTGAAACAACCTTCAGCTCCTCATTTAGGGCAGCACACCAACGAAGTGGTTACTGAAGCTGGTTTAGGTGATGAGATAAACGAATTAAGGGAAGCTGGAGTTATCCAGTGACCGAAACAAATGATCAAAGGCGATACGAAGCCTGGTCGAAAAATCATGATGAGTATGGAGAATCTGCTCTTATTCCTGCCGCAACCGTAGTAGTTATGAGGGACACGGATAACGGACCAGAGGTTCTCATGCTAAGAAAGAATTCAAAAATAGCTTTTGGCGGCATGTGGGTATTCCCTGGAGGCCGAGTAGATGATGAAGACGTGGTAATTGATGAAAGTGGCAAACGCGATGAGCTTGCAACAGCTTCTTCTGCTGCAATTCGTGAAGCAGCGGAAGAAGCTGATATCTCAATAGATGCTGATTCTCTTGTCTGGTTTTCTCACTGGGTTCCCCCTCCAATCGTGCCGAAAAGATTTTCAACATTCTTTTTCGCTACACGCTCTCTAGACGGAGAAAGAGGAGATGTAGCAATTGATCATGGAGAGATTACTGATCATTCTTGGATGCAACCAAAGAGTGCTTTACAACGTAGAGATAATGCAGATATAGAACTTGCGCCACCTACTTGGATGACTTTGACTTTACTTTCCCGCTTTGATTCTGTTGATCAAGCTCTTAGCGAGTTGAATGATATGGATCCAGTCTTTTATCGAACACACATGGCAAAAACTGATAACGGAACCGTCGCTATGTGGGAGGGAGATGCAGGTTACGCCTCAAATGATCCTTCTTTACCGGGATCCCGCCATCGTCTCTCAATGATTAACAACGTTTATTTATTTGAACATTCGCCGGGCTAACTTGTTTCATCTTCTAACATCAATGACGTGAACGATAACGCTCAACTCTCTGATTCATTAACTGGACTCAATCTCGCTGAAGTTGAAGAACGAATCAGCGATGGACGGACAAACAATGTACCTGATGCTCCTGTTCGCACCACTAGCGAAATAGTAAAAGCAAATGTCCTCACCCCAGTAAATGCAATAATGGGATCTTTACTTGTCTTAATTCTGATAGCAGGTTTCCCAGGTGATGCTTTATTCGCCGGCGTGATCGTGTCTAATAGCATCATTGGCATAGCTCAAGAACTTAAAGCACGGCGCACTTTGAATGAACTCGCCGTTTTATCTTCTCCAAAGGCCCGAGTGATTCGTGAAGGAGCAGAAACAGAAATTTCCGTTTCGGAAGTTGTCGCCGATGAACTTTTAGCGTTGCAGCCGGGAGATCAGATAGTTGTTGACGGAAAAGTAATTAGCGAAATTGGATTAGAAATTGATGAATCTTTGCTTACGGGGGAATCTGACCCAGTGGAGAAACAGATATCGGATTCAGTTCTATCTGGAAGCTTTGTTTCAGCTGGTTCTGGCTTCTACCAAGCTACTGATATTGGAGGAAACTCTTATGCCTCGTCTCTAGCGGAAGAAGCGAGACGTTTCAAACTCGCCAACAGCGAATTGAAGGCAGGAGTTAATTCAATCTTGAAATGGCTCTTCTTTATAATTCCTCCCGCTGCAATCTTGCTTCTTATTCGCCTTCTCGCAGAAGAAGAGACTTGGAATGAAGCGATACGTGGAACAGTTGCAGGAGCTGTAGCCGCGGTACCTGATGGTCTAGTTCTTCTCACTAGTCTGTCCTTCATCGTCGGAGTAGTAGCTTTAGCCCGACGTAAAGCATTGGCTAAAGAGTTAGCTTCTGTAGAACTTTTAGCTCGTGTAGATGTTCTATGCCTTGATAAAACTGGAACAATCACAACTGGGGAAATTTCATTCTCTGGGATTCATGAAATCAGTGAAAGCGACCCTACAGATGCTTTAGGAGCCCTGGTTGCATCTGATCCAAATCCAAATCCGACTTTGAAAGCAATCGGATTAAATTGCCCGAATCCGAATTGGGTTGCAAAAAATGTTTTACCTTTTTCGTCAGCCCGTAAATGGGCTGCTGCTGATTTCGCCGATCAAGGCACTTACCATTTAGGAGCTCCTGATATTTTGCTTCCGGCAGAAGCTCTAGATGAGAAAGAAACGGTAAAAAGTTACGCTGAATCCGGTAAACGGGTTCTTGCCTTAACTCATTCAATTGAGAATTCAGATGACTTAGAGGCATTACCCGAAAATAGAGAGCCTGTCGCACTAGTTTTGCTAGAAGACACTGTCAAAGAAGATGCTGAAGAAATTCTCTCTTTCTTCGTCAGTCAGGGGCTTACTTTGAAAGTAATTTCTGGTGATCACCCTGCCACCGTTGCCGCCGTTGCTCAAAGAGCAGGAATACCAAATAGTGATTCAGGTTTTGACGCCCGCGACCTTCCGGAAGACTCCGCCGAACTCGGGAAGATATTAGAACAAGAAGCTATTTTTGGGAGGGTAACTCCTCACCAAAAACGAGCTATGGTTTCTTGTCTTCAGGACCGAGGGCATACGGTGGCGATGACCGGTGACGGCGTAAACGATGTATTAGCTCTTAAAGATGCTGACATGGGGATCGCCATGGGTTCCGGAAGTTCTGCAACGCGAGCAGTGGCTCAACTTGTTTTACTTGATGATCGTTTCAGCACTTTGCCTCGGGTGTTAGCCGAAGGAAGAAGAGTCATTAACAACATTGAGCGTGTAGCGAATCTATTTATTTCAAAAGCCGCTTACGCCCTTTTACTTATATTTCTTGTCGGAATATTCGGTAGCCCTTTCCCTTTGCTCCCTAAACAACTAACACTAATTGGATCTTTTTCAATTGGGCTACCAGGCTTTTTCTTAGCGCTTGCACCTGACACGAGTCTGGTAAAAACTGGATTCTTACGCCGTGTTCTTTATTTCTCTCTGCCATCTGGGCTTGTAGCTGGAATCGTCACCTTCATTGGATACGAGGTGATACGAAATGGTAATGCTTCTTTGAATGAGTCTCGTACTGCAGCAACAATTATTCTTCTTACAGTTGGTCTCAGTATCCTTGTTTCGATTAGTAGACCTCTTCGCGCCTGGAAATTGGGTTTAGCTATCGCCATGGCCTTGTCCTATGTATTCATCATGTTTAATAATGCGGGCCAGAGTTTCTTTGAACTTGACTTACCTCCGGATAATGCATGGTTAACAATCATTATCTGCTCAATCGTTGGAGCTGTCACTGTTGGTGTAGTTTCACAGGTCTTTAAGAAAACATTCAACTAAGGTCTGGGAAGGAGTTAGACGGAGAAGAAATGTCAGAAATGGAATCAAGTTTATTCGCCACCGCTTTAACACAGTTCAACCGCGGAGCAGATCTAATCGGACTTTCCGATGATCTCCGACAAATACTCTCTCAACCTAAGAATGAGATCATTGTAAACTTTCCCGTCAAAATGGACGATAGCCGATTTGAAGTTTTCACTGGATACCGCATTCAACACAATAACGTTCTTGGCCCTTACAAAGGAGGGGTCAGATTCAGTCCGATGGTGAACCTGGATGAAGTCAAAGCTTTAGCTTCATGGATGACGTGGAAATCTGCATTATGTGACATCCCCTTCGGAGGAGCAAAAGGAGGCATCTCTTTTGATCCTCATCTTTGTAGTAGCGAAGAACTTGAACGAGTCGTCCGTCGATTCACACATAGTTTGGGAGGAAACATCGGACCTGATTATGACATTCCCGCCCCTGACCTTGGAAGTAACTCTCAAACAATGGTTTGGATGATGGACACCTATGCAAATTCAACAGGCTCATCTGAAAGACAAAACGTTAAGCGAGTCGTAACTGGTAAAACCCTTGAAACTGGAGGTAGTCATGGTCGTGAAAAGGCCACTGGTCAAGGCGTAGTTTTTTGTCTTCAACACTGGGCAGACGAAGTTGGCTTTGATTTATCAAGTGCAACCGTTGCTTTGCAAGGATGGGGCAATGTCGGTAGCGCCACGGGAAGAATTCTTCAAGTCCACGGAGCGAAAGTGCTAGCAGTATCTGATCACGCTGGATCAATAGCTGATGAAGATGGTATTGATGCCTTTGACCTCACAGACTGGGTACAAGAACACGGATCAGTGGAGGGATATCCAAATGCCGATCAGATAGAACCTTCGGATCTCTGGTCGATGGACGTTGACATACTGATTCCGGCAGCTTTGGAAAATCAGATAAATATAGATAACGCGAATGACATACGAGCAAAAGTAGTTGTAGAGGCAGCAAACGGACCTACAACATTGGAAGCAGAAGAAATTCTAAGTCAAAAAAACGTTGACATTCTTCCAGATATTTTAGTCAATGCAGGAGGGGTAATCGTCTCTTACTTTGAATGGCTGCAAAATAGGTCAGCTCAACGATGGGATCTTGACGACGTTGATTATCGTTTACGCGAAATTCTTTGGTCTGCAGCTGATTCTGTTGCAAAACTAAGAGAAGACCTTGGTTCTTCTTCTCGGCGGGATGCCGCTTACGCCGTTGCCCTTCAACGTTTAAAAACTGTTTATAACCAGCGTGGAATTTTCCCTTAATTAGGTGGTTACTTGTTCTCTTCTTTACGTTTTTTGTCAGCGTGAGAAGCGGCGAGTGTAGCGATAACTACGAGAGCGAGGGAGGGAACGTTCAATTGTCCTCGTATCAACCCTCGAACTATGAAGTCAATGAATCCGATAGTTATTACGAACGCGACGTATCGGTTTCGACTTACCCAAGAGTCTTTTTTAGTATTTCCGTTCACAGTTGATTAGTTTCCGTAGTTCTGCTTTAACTTCACCTATTACAGTTTCGAAGGTTGCGTTAGAGATTCTTCTGTTCTAAAACTTTCTCACGTGTTGGTACCCGCTTGAGGATGTATAAGACTCCTGCGAGTCCTACACCAATCACCACGAGACGAACGACAAGGGAATTAATCAAAACCCCGGCGCTAACTCCACTTGTTATAACGATTATTGATATTGCAATCTGTTTTGCTCTTCTTGGCATTCCCAGTCCGCTGCGATAATCCTTCACCATTGGGCCGATAGCAGGTAGATCCAGAATCCATTGTTCGAACCGCGGAACGGAGCGGGCAAAGCATGATGCTCCAATAATCATGAATACCGTAGTTGGAAGTCCTGGTACGACTATCCCGATGCCTCCAATAGCTACGGAAATACAACCGATAGTGGCCCAGAAAATACGGGCAGGTTTTCGACTTAATAGTTGTTTTGACTCGTTCTTAATTTCAGTCATTTTGTTTCTTTAATCAATGAGCTCTGCAATGTCGACCCCAATCAAAATAAGAAGCAATGCAATAACTGCTGCATTGATAGGAATAACTATCTTCCTTAAACGATGCTGAGCTTTCATGAATCGTTTAATGCTCGAAAGATTGAACCAAATCGCAACTAAGGCAATAGGAATGCCAATAAGTGGACCTACGCTTCCTGCTACCCCTAAAAGCGGGAGAAGCCAAGGGAAAACAATATAAGAAAGCAAGCAGCGAATCCCAGAAATGATCATTGACTTGGAAAACATCTGAGTGCTGGAGTCAACCTGTGTTGTAGAACTAAGGCTGTCGTTCATGAGTGTTTTCCTATTCAATATTAAACGTGACAGATTGCAACAATAGCCACATCAGCATTCTATAAGTGGTTTATGGATTGACTATCGGCAGAAAGCAGTTAATCAATTTCTACGTCTTTGATAATCACCCAGTGCGATTTAGTGCTGCTGCTGCTCGTTGGGCTGCTACTTGGCGTCTACCAATGATTGGAGTTGTCGGAGCGAATCCAGCGGTAGCTCTTTCTGATTCTGATTCGCCTCCCCAAAATCCAAGTTCTCGATTTTCTCGTGCGTATGCCTTACATGGATCAACAGAAGGGCAGGATTCACAGATTTTACGAGCTTTAGCTTCGCGTCTAACTCTTGCTTCTGGACGTTCTGCAAAGGGTGCAAAGAATAGTGAACTTTCTCCTCGGCAACTGCCTTGGTCGACCCAACCCATGGTTGGATATTCATCGGGCATTTTTACCGAGATCTCAAACAATTTAATTTTCTCCCCTACTCGACCAAATATTTTTGGTCTTACACCTCGCGCGACAGTACGAAAAAGATCGGCAAGAGTAAAGAGATTTCTAATAATTCTTAGAGAAGATACCTATCTGAAAAACAGATAGGTATTGCCATTTGAAATTTCTTAAGACGATTACTCTTTAGTAGCAATTAATTAGCCTTTAAGAGGCTGCTACTACACCTCGATCAATGAGCGAGCCTATGACTGATTGAGTGAGCCCAAGATCTTCTGAGAGGATCTGTTCGGTGTGCTCTCCTAATCGTGGAGCGGTCATCGCTCCACGATCCCCAACCTCTGAAAATGCGAGTGGGGAACCTGGAACCAAATGCGTCCCAACTCCTGGTTGTTCAAGATTCGAGAACAAAGGGTTCTGAGTAGAGCAGCGCTCATCGTCTTCAACCAGCTCAACAAAAGACTGATAGGGCCCCCAGCAGACGCCGTGCATGTCTAAAGTATCTGAAACTTCTTTGAAAGTTCTATCTGTGAACCATGGAGTAAACAATTCAGTTAATCTGCCTCGAGCTAAATACCTTTCGCCTTCATCCGAGAAATCAACTCCTAAAGACGAAGCCAATTCCTCCACCTGTGCGGTTGCCTGTGTTGCTTCTTGGAGGCCTTTCCATTGCTTTTGGCTTATCGCTACTACCATCACTCGACGACCATCTTTTGTCAAGAAGTCCGTTCCGTAGGCTCCATATAAATCATTTCCGATCGATGGCCTCTCCGTTTTTGTGATCTGAGCTTCAGCGATTCCGCCAAGCATTCCCAATGCCGCTAAAGCGACATCTGTTAATGCGAGTGTCACTAGATCCCCATGACCATTTTGAGTTCGATATCTATCAGCAGCTAATAAACCTAATGCTGCCATCTGGCCGCACATAAGATCCCAAGCCGGAACGACATTATTTACTGGCCTCGGGTCATCGGGATAACCAGTTGCGTTTGGGTAGCCGACAGCGCAGTTCACCGTGTAATCAACCGCTGTTGCCCCATCATGGCTCCCAACAATAGAAACCATGACTAGGTTTTGACATTTTCGCTGAAGCTCGTCATAGGCGAGCCAACCCACTGCCGGAAAGTTCGTAATAAAGTTTCGAGCCTTAGATATCAAGGTTGAAAGCAGCTCTTGAGCTTCCGGATCACGCAAATTTACTGCAAGCGAACGCTTCCCTTTATTCAATCCGTTCCAGTAAAGGCTTACTCCGTTTTCTGTGAGAGGCCACCTTTTATGATCAATACCCCCGCCAATTTGATCAAATCGTATGACATCAGCGCCAAGTTGCGCCAGAGTCATACCACCAGAAGGTGCAGCAACAAAGGCTGAACCTTCAACGACACTTAATCCTTGAAGCGGGCGGTCTATCAACTCAACTCTTCTATGTCAATGAGCAACTGTGCGGAATGCTCATCTAAACTTGTCGCGCTACTAGGGTCATAAGCCTTAGCGATCAACCCGTCAGGGGAAATCAAATAAGTAACCCGTTCTGGAAGGCTGACCAATGGGTGATCAGGGGGGCGAATTACTTTATATGCCTCGCCCATTGTGCGATCAGGGTCTGAAAGTAGAGAAAATTCATAGTTTTGGTTTTCGGCAAATGCTTTTTGTTCTTCGATAGTGTCGAAACTTGCACCAATGATTACTGCATTCAGGGCTTTAAATTCGAGAGTTCGGTCACGGAACCCTCCTCCTTCAAGCATTCAACCAGGTGTGCTTGCTTTGGGGTACCACCAAAGAGCTATCCATTGGCCAGAAAAGTCTTCAAGGTTAATCATGTTTCCATGCTGATCTGGTGCTGAAAATTGTGGTGCTGGGTTTCCTTCTTCAAGCATTGTGCCTCCAATAATTGAATGATTTGACTGTAGTGGCTCAGCCTTATAAAACGTGGCATCTTCAGCACTTCTTTAAATTTTTTATTTCTCCGGTTCTACCCATCACCTGCTTCTGGTTAGGATTATGAAAACTGGTGAAATTTGTAGCCAGCATAGTTAGGAGAACATGATGTCCGAAGCCGTAATAGTTGCTACAGGCCGAACCCCGATCGGCCGTGCAGGAAAAGGTAGTTTAATTGAGGCAAGACCTGATGATATGTCTGCTTTTATCGTTGATTCAGTGCTAAACAAAGTTCCTGAACTTCCTCGTGAAGAAATCGAAGATGTTATTTGGGGTACCGCTCAGCCTGGTGGTGAACAAGGATTTAATCTAGGCCGCGTTGTAAGTCTTCGTGCAGGGCTTGAAGCACCAGGTGTGACCGTGAATCGTTATTGTTCTTCTTCTTTGCAAACAATCCGTATGGCCGCTCATGCAATTATGGCGGGTGAAGGAGATGCCTTTATAGCAGGCGGCGTAGATTGCGTTAGCCGCTACGGTTACGGGGCCTCTGACACCGCTTCACATAACGAAAGGTTTGCCGAGGCAGAAGAACGAACAGCGTCTAGAAGCGGTGGCGAATCCGGAGATTGGGCTCCCACTGAAGGTCTCCCAGATCTTTACATAGCGATGGGTCAAACCGCAGAGAATGTTGCTGAGTCACAGAATGTCTCAAAACAAGCTCAAGATGAATGGGGTGTTCGTTCCCAAAACCGAGCAGAGGATGCTCAAAATCGCGGTTTCTTCGAACGTGAAATCACTCCCTATGTGCTACCTGATGGAACTGTCGTCTCTGCTGATGATGGTATCCGTGCTGGAACAACCTATGAAAAAGTTTCACAACTCCAGCCAGTGTTCCGTGAAAATGGAACTGTTACTGCTGGAAATGCGTGCCCTCTTAACGATGGAGCAGCAGCTGTAGTAGTAATGAGTGAAACACGAGCAGCAGAGTTAGGCATAACTCCTATAGCGAAAATCATATCTTCAGGCGTTTCTGCTCTTAATCCGGAAATCATGGGACTTGGTCCTGTGGATGCAATTAAACAGGCATTAGGCAGAGCAAATATGACTCCGGATGATATTGACCTTTTTGAAATCAACGAAGCTTTCGCTGCTCAGGTTCTGCCTTCAGCAGATCAAGTTGGCATTGACTTAGAGAAGCTAAATGTAAATGGCGGAGCTATCGCCCTCGGTCATCCATTCGGTATGACCGGAGCTCGCATCATGACCACGTTGCTTAATGGACTAGAGGACGCCGACAAAGAATTCGGTGTTGAGTCTATGTGTGTTGGCGGCGGACAGGGAATGGCGATGGTGGTTCAGCGCCTCAACTAAATCTTGGATTCAATTCAAGTAAAAAAGAACTAGCGGTCGCTTGGACGGTTGTCGCGTGCCGCCGGCATCCAATTTGGTCCTGCCGTTTGATCGATGCGTTCGACAAAACGCGGACCAACTGGTTCAAGTAGGTCAATAAAGCGAATCGTTTCTTCCAAACCAAAAGATTTCCAAGCCGCGCTGGCTAAATCGTCTAGATGATCCTCAAGCTCTTGCCTGTACTGAAGGCCTTTATCAGTGACTTTGTGATCTTTTGCTAATCCGCGTTGCTCTAGTTTTATATAAGCCCCTTCAAGAGCGCTGTCGTCAGCTCCACGGCTTCGCGGCAGCCAATCACCTTCGTAGCCTCGCCAGGCGCCGTCAAGGATCCCCGTCATACTTTCATCAAGATCTTCGCTTATTTGGATTGCCCAATGAGTATCTCCACGCCACTCGCGAATCGCATTGACTGCCAGCCAAGATGACACGAGTGGATCCGTATGGCGGGTCCATTGAATTAGAGAGGAAAATAAAACACGTCCAGCGACTGGGAGGCTTTCTGCAGCGTCCCATAATTTCGACTCCATCGATACAAGTGGTTCACATATTTCTGGCGAAAACCTCTTTAACCCGGATGCCACTGCCCTATCGCGAGCCGCTGCTGCCTCTTCAAAAGTTGTGTGCTCTCGACATAAATCGAGGCTTCTTTCTACAAATGTAGGATGAATCGAATAAAACGCTGCCGTAACAGCGGAATTTCCTGCTGCACCAAGAGATGCTCCGCGTGTAGCGATGTAGTACCCGATGCCATCTGGTACTCCAAGCGCTGCATAATTAGCAATAGCGTCCGGATCCCAGTAGATCCATCCAATAAGTCGATGTGAAACAAGAGCTGCTCTACGACTGAGTTCGCGCCAAACTATAGAAGAATCTTCTGAATTGTCGGCTGAGCCAGCCATAGCCTTTGCTAGCCCTGCCCACCTGAAGCTTCTTGTACAGAAACTTTTCCTTCGCTAATCCACGGCATCATCGCACGTAACTTTGAACCGACTTGCTCGATACGATGCTCGCGACCTTTTTCTTCTAATGCATAGAAGTTTTCTCTACCAGAGTGAGCTTCGGTAACCCACTCTTCAGCGAAAGCCCCTGATTG
>CATISD010000037.1 GCA_949538625.1 Acidimicrobiales bacterium AG-410-I20 | reverse complement strand
GATTTCTGTTATTTCAGTTCCGACCCCAATTAATGTTCGTAATGTTGCGTGTTCAGTAACAATTTTGGCGTATCGTGCTGCTGAAGTAACTGAAGGGCTTCCGGCTTGGAGTTCAAGCAGAAAACTTTTTCCACCCATTTTTTCAAGATATCCACGCCTATTTAAGCTGTCGCCAACCGTGTTTACATCAGCGGGTTCTCCGGCTCCATATAAGTCACAAATTGCTTCAAACACATATCTATGTGACGGCTTGTAAAAATGGGAAGGCTCTACTATTTGGAGTGCGTCAGCAATTGCATCTCGTGAAAGAAGCATTGTTCCAAGAAGAGCTGCTTCAACATCTAGTGCTTGTGGAGGAATACGGCTTCCAAGACTTTGTTTAGTTGAATTTTTATTTGGTTGACTAAAAGAACCGTCCGAAACTGGTTCATTAGGAAAATCGTCTGGTGGGCTATCCGGTACGGGGACGTCATCAAAATTCATATTTTCAGTTGAGTCATCCACCAGGTACCTCAGATTCAAAGATTGTCTTAGTTATTGTGGCGCAAGATGCCTGTGAATCGCTAGGGGATATCCAGTGGATTTCTGAAAAAAACGGGGGTGATGTTGTGGAAATTGAATATTTCTTGTTGCTGGCAGAGTTATTCAAGAACCACAGCATCATGAATCTTCTGAAATAACCTCAACCGTGCCGGAAACAGAAACTTCTGGATGGATCTCAATTTCGAAACTATGACTTCCAACGTCCTTAATTAATTCAACTTTTATTTGACGTTGTTCAATTTGAGCGCCGAGTTGTGTCACTATGGCTTCAGATATTTCTGCTGACCCTACTGATCCGAATAGACGTCCTTCGTCTGAAGTTTTTGCTGAAACAGTTACCGCACAATCAGACAGAGCCCCTGCGAGTGTTTCCGCGCTTTCTTTATCGGCTGCAGACTGAAGTGCTCTTTTCTGTTGCATAGCTTCAGCTTGAGCGGCCATGCCTTCAGTAGCTATAACTGCAAATCCTTGAGGGACAAGGAAATTTCGGGCATAACCACGAGATACATTAACTATGCTTCCAGTCTTTCCTAGACCATCAACATCGGAACGTAACAAAACTTTCATTCGGTTACCTCCAATTCTGGTTGGTCATCACTTTGTTCTTCAGGGTCTGAAGCAAGATATTCTTCATAACCTTCTTCAAGTTCTTCATTTTCTTCTTCTGGAACAAATGAAGAAGCACTTTCTTCTGAAGATTGTCGTGAATCATCGTGTCGTCGATCACGACGTTGTGTTGTTACTCGGCTGGTATAAGGAATTAATGCCATTTCACGTGCATTTTTTATAGCTCTGGCAATAACTCGCTGTTGTCGAGCGTCATTTCCGCTTACCCTCCGTGCTTTTATTTTTGCTCGGTCAGATACAAATTTGCGAAGTAAATCTGTGTCTTTATAGTCAACATAATCAACCTTGGCGATTGTAAGCGCGGAAACCTTTTTCTTTGAACGACGCGCGTTGTCGCGATTTTTTTCTCTGCGTGGTGGTCTTGCCATTAGAAAGGCTCCTCATCGGTTGGGAAATTAGAAGCATTTGAAGGCGCTCCTTGGTCGGAAGAAGGCCCACTACTATCAGTTCGTTCATTTCGAGTTACATCTGCGGAAGCCCATTGCAAACTTGGCCCTACTTCTTCGGCTTGGATATCAACGACTTGTCGTTTCTCACCTGCATCAGTTTCCCAGGAACGCCAGTTAAGTCGGCCAGTGACAATAACACGATCGCCTTTATCGATTGACTCTGCAACATTTTCTGCGAGGCTGCGCCAGCACGTTACATTGAAAAACATCGCTTCATCGTCGCCATTTTGTTTTCGTAAATTCCATGCAACGCCAAACTCACAAAGTGCTGCTCCTGCGGGGGTAAAACGTAGTTCTGGTTCTCTGGTTACATTTCCAGTGATTGTAATGGTGTTATTAAATGCCATTTTTTTTCCTTTATTTTTCGGCTAATAAACCACGGCGAGTTGCTTCCTCGTCGGGTAGCCGCATGATTTTGTGTCGAACAATTTCACTTCGATCAGCTAACCGAAGAATATGATCAGCTGAATCTAGACTATTTGCTTCGGTTGCTATTTCAAGAACAACGTAAAACCCTTCACGTTTGTGATTTATCTCATAAGCAAGACGGCGGAGGCCCCAGGGTGCTGTATCAAGTTTTGAAATGATACGACCGCCTTCAGATTCAATTGATTCAATTGCTTTCGCAAGGCTAGGGGCGTCTTGGCCTTCAGGTACTTCCAGGTCACTGTCGATAATGACCATTAATTCATAAAACCGCATACTCGGTATTTACCTCCTATGGACTCGAATATGGCTTTCATATTCGGGACCCTTTTTAAGGGCAGGGGAAACAGATTTTAAGTTCTTAAGGAACTCTCTGATGTTATCTGGATAGATCCAAATCGCGTCTTTCATTTAAATATCATGCACTTTGGGTGTGACATTG
>CATISD010000036.1 GCA_949538625.1 Acidimicrobiales bacterium AG-410-I20 | reverse complement strand
ACAGGGCCAAATACGTCATTAAGCAACTCGGTCGAAAAGGGCAGGTACGGTGCTAAACAAACACGCACTCCGGAAATTGCAGACAAAGCTGTTCCTAATACGGTGGTTGCTCTTTCGGGGTCTGTCTTTGAAAGCTTCCATGGTTCCATCGCGTTCAGATAAGCATTCACTTCGGCTGCTCCTGACATTCCTTTTTGCGAGGCAGCTCTCAACTCCACCTTGTCAATCTCTTCCGCTACTAGTTCTACTATTTGATCAATCCCCTCAAGTAACGCCAGGTCATCACCATTTCTAAGTTCAGGCGACGGAATCTGTGCATCACACGAGTTGTAAATCATCGATAAAACTCTGTTGACTAGATTTCCCCAAGTGGCTACTAGCTCTTCATTGATTCGCCGACAAATCTCTTCAACCGTCAGTTCAGTATCGCTTTGCTCAGGAAAGGAAGCTGCCAATGCATACCTAAGAGAATCTGCTTCAAAAACTTCAAGGCTCTCTGTGATTGTTAGGCCAACTCCTCGACTAGCAGAAGCTTTACCTCCTTTAAACGTTACGTACTGGTTTGCTGGAACGTTGCTCGGTAAATTTAAGCCTCCATAGCCAATGAGCATTGCGGGCCAGATAATGGTGTGGAAAGGGATGTTGTCTTTGCCAATAAAGTAAACAGAACGGCTATCGGGGTTGGACCACCACTTTTTCCAATCATCTTCTAATCCATTATTTTTTGACCATTCTTTAGCTGCTGAAAGATACCCGATGACTGCTTCAAACCAGACGTATATCTTCTTGCCCTCACCTATTCCTTCAACCGGAACTTCAATACCCCAGTCTAAATCGCGCGTAATTGCACGATCGTGCAGACCTTCCTCAATCCATCCTTTTGAAAAATTTAAAACGTGGTTACGCCAGCCTTCTCTTCCCGAGAGCCATTCAGAAAGTGGTTCTTCAAAATCTGACAGTCTTAAATAAAAATGTTCGGTTTCTTTAAGAGTGGGCTCACTTCCGCTTATCTTTGAAATCGGTTTGATCAACTCTTCAGGATCTAAAGTTCTTCCACAGGCCTCACACTGATCTCCTCTAGCTTCAGAATATTCACAATGCGGGCATACTCCTTCTATGTATCTATCCGGCAAAAACCTTCCCGCATCCTCGTCATAGAACTGTTCTGAAGAACGTTTATCTATATGGCCTTTTTCAAAAAGTTTCATGAAGACATCATGAGTGACCTCTGAGTGATTATCTGTTCCAGTGGAGGTGTACAAATCCCAACTAATAGCAAGTTTCTCCCAGTTATCTAGAAACTCCTTGTGATATCTGTCAACAATTTCGGATGGTGTGGTTTCCTCTGAGTCGGCTCTGACAGTTATCGGAGTGCCATGAACATCAGATCCACTAACCATCAGCACTTCGTTACCTGAAAGTCTTTGGAAACGTGCAAACACATCGGCTGGCAGGTAAGCGCCTGCCAAATGTCCTAAATGTCGGGAACCAGAGGCATACGGCCAAGCAACCGCGACAAGAACTGGGACTGAATCGTTTTTGTTTGTCATCAGTGCCGAGACTATCTCAATCTT
>CATISD010000035.1 GCA_949538625.1 Acidimicrobiales bacterium AG-410-I20 | reverse complement strand
GTCACTAAAGATGGTGAAGCATGCGGAATTGTTGTACGAGATTTGATTAGCGGCGAAATCACCCCTCATTCTGCACATGCCGTTGTATTAGCAACCGGTGGTTACGGAAACGTTTACTTCCTTTCCACCAATGCCATGATGTGTAATGTCACTGCTGCTTGGCGTGCGCACCGCAAAGGCGCATTCTTTGCCAATCCTTGCTACACCCAGATACACCCCACCTGTATTCCAGCGAGTGATGACTTTCAATCAAAACTGACTTTAATGTCGGAATCACTCCGTAATGATGGACGAATCTGGGTTCCAAATATTGAAGGTGAGTCACGAAGCGCAGCGGAAATACCAGAATCAGAGCGTGACTATTATTTAGAAAGAAAATACCCTGCCTTCGGAAACCTTGTTCCCCGAGATGTAGCTTCAAGAAATGCAAAAACTGTCGTAGATGAAGGTCGAGGAGTGGGCCCTCTCGCTAATGGCGTTTACTTAGATTTTTCTGCTGCTATTGAACGTGACGGCTTGGATACGATCTCTGCCAAATACGGAAACCTCTTTGACATGTACCAAAGAATTACGGGTGAAAATCCTTACCAAACCCCGATGCGTATCTACCCCGCTATTCACTACACCATGGGTGGCCTATGGGTTGACTATCACCTCATGACTAGCGTTCCTGGTTTATACAGCATCGGTGAATCCAATTTCTCTGACCATGGAGCTAACCGATTAGGGGCAAGTGCCCTTATGCAAGGTCTTGCTGACGGATACTTTGTTTTGCCTTACACCATCGGAGATGGGCTAGCAGGCCGATTAGGAGAAGCAGTGGTACCAACTTCAGATCCGGTCTTCACAGAAGCAATCGCGTCAATAGAATCCGATACTCAGCGATGGCTGGCAACAAATGGAACCAAATCAGTGGACTACTACCACCGAGAGTTAGGACGTATCGTTTGGGACAATATTGGTATGGAAAGAAATAAGGCTGGATTAGAACAAACTTTGTCAGACATTCCGGCTTTACGAGAGGATTTCTTGAAAAATGTTCGTGTGCCAGGTAGCGCAGATACTTTGAATCAGTCTTTAGAAAAAGCAGGGCGTGTAGACGATTTCTTTGAACTTGCTGAACTTATGGCTCGTGACGCTTTGACTCGCGACGAGTCCTGTGGGGGTCATTTCCGTGTGGAATACCAAACCCCTGAAGGTGAAGCACAAAGAGATGATGAAAATTTTACTCATGTCGCGGCATGGGAATGGAACGGTAGAGGTAACGCTCAAACTCGTCACCGTGAAGAACTTACTTTCGACAATGTTGCGCTTTCACAGCGTTCGTACAAGTAGACGGGAACAGTCATGTCAACTAACAGCGGCGAAACAATAAACGTAACAATTAAAGTTTGGCGACAAGATGGGCCATCCGATAAAGGACATTTTGAGACCTACGAACAGTCCGTAACTACTGATGCTTCTTTCTTAGAAATGTTAGATCTGCTAAACGAATCGCTTAATGAACAAGGTGGCGAACCCATCGTGTTCGAGTCAGATTGCCGAGAAGGAATTTGCGGTACTTGTGGTGTGATGATTAACGGAAGAGCACACGGTCCGCAAAAAGCTACAGCAACCTGTCAATTGCACATGCGTGAATTTAAAGACGGTGACGAAATTGTTGTTGAACCTTTCCGAGCTGCAGGCTTCCCCGTAATCCGAGATCTCGCCGTTGACCGTTCTCCTCTTGACCGAATTATTGAAGCGGGCGGCTACATCAGTGTCAACACTGGCGCTGCATCAGATGCAAATTTGACGCCAGTACCAAAAGATGCCGCGGATAAAGCATTTGACGCTGCAGCGTGCATTGGTTGTGGAGCGTGCGTTGCTGCTTGCCCGAACTCCGCTGCGCAACTTTTCACCTCAGCAAAAATCGGTCATCTTGCATTGCTCCCTCAAGGACAAGCAGAGCGGTGGAGCCGTACCGAAGACATGGTTGAAGTAATGGAAGAATTTTTTGGTTCTTGCACAAATCATGGGGAATGCCACGAAGCTTGCCCTAAAGAAATCAGTCTTGACTTTATTGCATTCATGAACCGAGATTATGTGAAAGCAAAAGTTAAAAACCGGGCATTAAGTGGACAGGCTTAACTTTCCCATCATCGATTCATAAAATCTGCAACCCCCTTTCACCGTATTGACTTGTGATCCGGCTAATGTCAACGGTGTGTCACACCTTCATCATGTAAAAGTACGTTTTTACGAACTTGACCCTTACGGGCATTTAAACCATTCGGTTTACGTTCAACTTTTTGAAACTGGACGTATCGAATTGCTTGATGAAGCGAATCTTGGTTTACCTGATTTAGAAAAAATTGGGTTTCGGTTTATTGTTGCAAAAATTGAAACCAAGTTTCTGTCTTCAGCAATTGGAGGAGACTCATTAATTGTTGAGACTGAGGTTTTAGAGTTACGTCGAGCTTCTTCGCGTTGGGGGCAACGAATACTGCGTGGTGATGAAGTGTTGGCTTCTCAGGAAGCAACAATTGCGGTAACAAACACTGACGGTCGTCCGGTGAGGTGCCCTGATATTGTTCTTGATGGTCTGAAACCATTTCTTGTGAACCCTGCTGATGATTAAACAAAGTAAATATTTGATTCGTTTAAGCCAAGGAGCCCTTATGGGGGTTGCAAACACCATCCCTGGAGTCTCCGGTGGAACTTTGGCTCTGATGTTTGGAATTTACGAGGAGTTAATTGAAGCGTTACGTGACGGAGCTAAAGCAGTTAGTTTTTTTGTTCGCGGAAAAATTTCTGATGGTACTAAGGGATTAAAGTCTGTTAACTGGAAATTATTAATTCCGTTAGGTATCGGGGCAGTAGCTGCGGTAGTGATTCTTGCTGGCCCGTTAGAAAGCGGTCTTGAAAATCATCCTGAAGAAATGGCGGGACTGTTTCTCGGCCTTGTTGTTGGGTCAATTATTATTTCTTGGCGTTTACTTCCACAGCAAAACCTTTCTGCAGTTGCCACGATTACGGGAGTCGGTTTAATTGTTTTCTTTTGTTTAGGGTGGCAAAGCGGACCGATCAGTGACCCTTCTCCTCTAGTGCTTTTCTTTGCTGGTGCGATAACGATTTGTGCGATGATTCTCCCTGGCTTATCTGGTTCTTTTTTGCTGCTGATGTTTGGCCTATACGAGTCAGCGCTTGAAGTAATTGATGACCGTATTTGGGGAGATGCTGCAATATTTGCTGTAGGGGCGGTAATCGGTTTAGCGCTTTTCGCTACATTGTTGGATCGTTTACTTAACCGGTATCGAACCACTGTTCTTGCTGTGCTCATTGGTTTGATGGTCGGGTCGCTTCGTGTTCTTTGGCCGTGGCCTAATGGGGTTGGTTCTGAAACTGAACCCGGCGTTGGTCTTGACTGGCCTACCAGTGGGGAGTTTCTAACACCTACTTTGTTAGCTATCGGGGCATTTGTGGTAGTTATCGCTTTTGACGCTTTAGCGAAAAGAACTACTCACTCGTAGTGAGTAAACAACTCAGCATCTGGGTCAGCGATCTGGGGTTCAGAATCTAACGTTATAAACGGATATAAATCTTCCGGGGTGTCTCGAGGGCACGTCCAGTCAATATCGTCAGCTACTCCGGCAATCTCAGCAAACGGTCGGAGAAATGTGAAGTAAACATACGAACCACAAGCAATTTTTTCGTCTCGATCCATTTTGACAATGCTCCGATAATGATTTTTTTGAGCAGTTTTTGCCACATCCGCTAAAGCAACAAGTTCCTCATCAGAAAGTTGTCTGATCTCTCCTGAATCAGTGGTGAATAAAGCGAAACCGCTTAAGTCATCAAGATAATTCTCCGGGTTTGAAACCGTGGTTCCGAAGTCAGTAATAGTGAGATCAACATTTTTGTTGATTACAAATACTCCGGTGAGATTGTTATACGGCATTTCTTTTGAAACTCCAGACCACCAAAAATCGCTTTCTCCTAAACGGAAATAGTCTCTGACAATAACTGATCTTCCATCAGGTAAGCGATACGGTCCGGTATCTCCATGACCAACTCGAGTGTCAAAGTATAAAAGAAACAAGTAATTAATAAGCGTTGCGTTCGCTTTGCGAATAATTTGACGTCTCTCATTGTCTACGGAAGAAACCCCTGCAAATAATGTCCCTAATGTTTCTTCGCTGTATACCTGAATTGTGTTGTTTGCATTCGCCGCATGTAAATGATCGTTGCCTCGGTAAGCCTGTGAAGTTCTTGCCCAGAAATCAAGCACCGTATGGGTTCGTTCCACAGAATCAATAGATGGGTCAGCTAAAGACATCACTCGCCTACCGATAAGAAAAAAATTTGCTACTCCCCATAAAAAAACAGAATTCGCTTGGCTTCCTGGCGTTCGCGCTCGTTTCCCTATCTCTTCTGGAGGCATTTTCTCAACGATGGATTCCACTATGTCTGGGTAGCGAAGAAACGCTTCAACTGTTGAAAGAACAACGTAAGCAGAGACCGGAATGAGTTGAGAAGAATAATGTGTTCTTTCCGCCATTAAGTCTCGTGAAACACTATTGATTTCTGCTATTAAATGGTTAACTCGTTCGATCACTTTTATCGTTCCGAACTATCGCTTAATCGAATTATTCCAAGTTCGCCAGTTCCATCAATTTCGATTTCTGTTCCGTCTTCTGGTTCGTGTGTCATTTCAGCTGCCACAACTCCCGGAATTTGAAACTCTCTGCTGATGATCCCGATATGACTCCGAATTGTTCCCCCTGTACATATAACTCCGGCGAGATCTTCAAAAATTGGTGATAAAAAGGTGGCGCCAGCGTCACGGATTACAGCGATCACCCCTGCGGCATTGTCATTTTCTAAATAAGCCAACACATCTTCTGGCCCCTCTAACCGTTGCCAAATACCTTTTGTTGATGAGTATTCGAAAGTTTTTTGCCCTTGACCGATTTCTTCCATCCCTTAAACGTACCGGTTTAGGCCGCGCTAAAGAGAGTCAGCGTCGTCTAGGATTTGATAATGGCTGAATTTCTCTCATCAGAATGGATCTCTGCTCTTAATGAAGCTGCGGTGTCACACTCTGGTCTTAAAGAAATTTCTTTAACCACGGAAATAACGTTGGGTTATCGAATTACCGATGGTCCTTCTTGGGGGTTAACCGTCAATAAAGGAAAAGTTAGTGTTTACTCTGGCACCGATGACGCGGAGAATGTTTGGTTTATAACTAGTCGCTCTACCGCTTTAAAAATAGCTAACGGAACAGAAGACCCTTTGGAAGCAATTATCGCTG